>NZ_JAMYUM010000007.1:0-271172 GCF_040322975.1 Mesorhizobium sp. M0074 | reverse complement strand
GTCTCATCCCCAGCCTCCGTTCGCTGAAGATCAAACCGGACAACTCGTCTGCTACCTAACCCGGACAACTCATCTGCTTACGACAGCGCGTGCAGCAAAACCTTGATTCTTCCGACTTTTTGTGCTATATGAGCCAAACATGCCGGTGACACAACGTCGATTTATGGCGCAAACGCCCCAAATCACTGAAAGGTGAATTTCTCAATCCGGACCAGAGCGATCTGGGGCAGGCGGTCGCAATGTTGCGATTTGCCGGTCCTGGCCTTTCCGGTGAGTTCATCGTTGTGTGGCTAAGGACCGGTCACCCCGGTCGCACGAGTTCGGGCCGGCACGATGCCGGTACCACAACAAGGAGTTCAGGGCGTAATGGCAACGATCACCCCGCAGAAGAAGTCCACCGCAGCGCGCCACGGTTTCAAGACCGGCGAGTACATCGTCTATCCGGCGCATGGTGTCGGCCAGATCGTCTCGATCGATGAGCAGGAAGTCGCGGGCCACAAGCTGGAGCTGTTCGTCATCGACTTCCAGAAGGACAAGATGCGCCTCAAGGTGCCGGTCGCCAAGGCGACCTCGATCGGCATGCGCAAGCTGTCGGAAGAGGATTATGTCGAGCGCGCGCTGAAGGTCGTGCAGGGCCGCGCCCGCGTCAAGCGCACCATGTGGTCACGCCGCGCCCAGGAATATGATGCCAAGATCAACTCCGGCGATCTGATCTCGATCTCGGAAGTGGTGCGCGACCTTTACCGCGCCGATAACCAGCCGGAGCAGTCCTATTCCGAGCGCCAGCTCTACGAGGCGGCGCTTGACCGCATGGCCCGCGAGATCGCGGCCGTCAACCGCATGTCGGAGACCGAAGCGGTGCGCCTCATCGAGGTGAACCTCAATAAGGGCCCCAAGCGCGGCGCTAAGGCCGACAACGAGGAAGCCGAGCAGGAAGAAGCCGCCTGAGCTTTTTTGCTTTCGAATTCAGAAAAACCCGGCCTTGCGCCGGGTTTTTTTGTCTTAGCTGACCGGCGACGGGCATATCTAACCTTCGCCGCCCTCCCTTTCCGCCTCGTGCTTCAGCGTGGCGATGAACCGCTTGGTCCGCTGGCGTTCCGGGTTGCTGAACAGCACCGCGGCCGGGCCTTGTTCGACGATGTTGCCGGCATCGAGGAACACCACTTCCCGCGCGATCTTGGAGGCGAGCCGCAGGTCATGCGTCGCCATCACCATGGTCGTGCCCTCGCTGGCGAGCTTGCCGAGCACGTCGACCACCTCCTGCGCCAGTTCCGGATCGAGTGCCGAGGTCGGCTCGTCGCAGAGCAGGACTTTCGGCGAAGGCGCCAGAGCCCGGGCAATCGCCACGCGCTGCTGCTGGCCACCTGACAGCGTCGCCGGCCAGGCATCGGCCTTGTGCGCCATGCCGACCTTTTCGAGCAGGGCCAGCGCCCGTTCGCGCGCCCTCTCCTTGGGCCATTTCAGCACCGTCACCAGCCCCTCCATGATGTTCTCGATCGCGGTGCGATGCGGAAACAGCTGGAAATTCTGGAACACCATGCCGGTCTGCAGCCGCAGCCGCTGGATATCCCTGGTCGAGACCCTGCCGCCGGGGTGGAATTCGAGTGCATCGTCGCCGATCCGTACCGTGCCTGAAGTCGGCAGCTCGAGCAGGTTGATGCAGCGCAAAAGCGTGCTCTTCCCTCCGCCCGACGGCCCGACAAGCGCCGTAACGCTGCCTTCCTCGATGGTGACGGTGACGCCCTTCAGCACCAAATTGTCGCCGAAACGCTTTTCGATGTTGGTGAGGCCGATCATGCGCGCGCCTCCAGGAAGCCGCCATAACGGTTGAGCCGCGTTTCCAGCCGCGCCTGCAAGGCCGACAGCACGGAGCTCATGATCAGATAGAGGGCCGCTGCCTCGACATAGAGGATCAGCGGCTCATAGGTGGTGGCGACGATGCGCTGCGCTGCCTGGAACATCTCCGGCACGGTGATGGCGGCGGCGAGCGAAGTGTCCTTGACCAACGAGATGAAGGTGTTGGACAGCGGCGGCACCGCGACGCGCCCCGCCTGTGGAAGAATGGTGCGCCGCATTGCCTGGGCCCAGGTCATGCCGATCGAATAGGCCGCTTCCCACTGGCCCTTCGGCACCGAACCAATGACGGCGCGGATGATTTCCGACGAATATGCGCCGATGTTCAAGGTGAAGCCGATCAGTGCTGCCGGAAAGGCGTCGAGCAGGATGCCGACCGATGGCAGGCCGTAGAAGATAAGGAACAGTTGCACGAGAAGCGGCGTGCCGCGGAATATCCAGACGTAGAAGCGGACCACGGCGACCAGCGGCTTGGGACCGAACAGCCGGACAAGCGCCACAACCAGGCCTAGGACAAGACCGAATGCAAACGACAGCAGCGTCAACGGCACGGTGAAGATCAGTGCAGCCCACAGCAGCGTAGGCAGGGATTCCAGCATCAATTGCAGCCAGTGCGGCACGAAGGCTCCTCCTTGCCAGATTGCCGTCGCTCATATCACGCGAAAGCGGCGGGCCGTCAAAAGACAGCTCGCCGCGATACGAACGACGGGGGCCGGCATTCGGCCCACACGAGAAAGCCGTTTTACTTCGAAACGTCCTGGCCGAAATAGGTGTCGGCGATTTTCTTGTAGGTGCCGTCGGCCTTGATGTCGGCCAGCGCCTTATTGATGGCGGCCACCAGTTCCGGATCGCCCTTGCGTACGATGACGCCGGAATAGTCGGCGTTTTCTTCCTGCGCGGCAATCTTCACATTGGCGTCGGGCTTGTGCTTCTTGAAGTCGAGGAAGGACAGGCTGTCGTTGATGGTGGCGTCGGCGCGGCCGGTAAGAAGCAGCTGGATCGACTGGTCGAAGCCGTCGGTGCCGACGAGTTCGGCGCCGTTGGTTTCAGCCAGCTTGCCGAAGTTCGAAGTCAACGACTGCGCCGCCTTCTTGCCCTTGAGATCGGCGAAACCCTTGATGTCGGTGTTGTCGCCGCGCACGATCAGCACTGCCTTGGAGGCGATGTAAGGATCGGAGAAATCATATTTGGCCTTGCGCGCCTCTGTGATGCCGACCTCGTTGATGACGGCATCGTAGCGGTTGGCGTCGAGACCGGCGATCAGCCCGTCCCATTTGCCTTCGAGGAACTGGGCCTTGACGCCGAGGCGCTCGGCGATGGCCCGCGCGATCTCGACGTCGAAGCCGACCAGCGCGCCGGAAGCATCATGATAGGTGAAGGGCGCATAGGTTCCTTCCGTGCCGACCTTGAAGACGCCGGCCTGCTTGATCTGGTCGAGATTGGCGCCGGCATGACTGGCGGCGATGGCCAGAACCTGCAGCGTTCCGGCGATGATGAGCGATTTGAGCCATTTCATTTTTCTGTGATCCCGTCCTCGGCCGATGTCCGGCGTCATTGCGAGTGCCGGAAAATGACAGATGCGCGATGCCAGAATAAGAAACTAAATTTCAAAAATCTCGCGCCCTTGAAATCCAATTCTCAACCAGCATCTCCGGGCGCCATCCGGCTGAGTCAAGGCCGGTGGCGAATCGCCTGGAACAGCGCAATCGACATGACAGTCCGGGGGAACATTCCCCCGCATGGCACGTTCTTCGCTGTTGTAGGGCGCGGCGCCGCCATTTCAACCATCGGCGCCAACTCACGATTCGATCGCACCGCAACGCCTGGAGCAGGAGCGCGGCATGATGGAAGACAGTGCAGGACGGACCATGGTTCGCGCGGCGATGAAAGCCCCTTATCTGGAACGTGACGAAGAGCATCTCCTGGCGCTGCGCTGGAAGGAAAACAATGACCAGCACGCGCTGCACCGCATCACCGTCGCGCATATGCGGTTGGTCATTTCCATGGCGTCGCGGTTTCGCCACTACGGCCTTCCGCTGGGCGACCTGATCCAGGAAGGCCATGTCGGGCTGCTGGAGGCAGCGGCCCGTTTCGAGCCCGAGCGCGAGGTCCGGTTCTCGACCTACGCGACTTGGTGGATTCGCGCCTCGATGCAGGACTATATCCTGCGCAACTGGTCGATCGTGCGCGGCGGCACTAGCTCGGCGCAAAAGGCGCTGTTCTTCAACCTGCGGCGTCTGCGCGCCCGCCTGGCAAACGGCGCCGAGCAGATGTCGAATGCCACGCTCTACCGCGAAGTGTCGGCGGCTCTCGGGGTATCGGAGGCCGATGTGGCGATGATGGATTCCCGCCTTTCGGCGCCGGACAGCTCGCTCAACACGCCGCTAGCCGACGATGCGGGCGCAACCGAGCGGATGGAGTTCCTGGTTTCGGATGACCCGCTGCCCGATGAGGTCGTCGGCGATACGATCGACGTCGAACGCCGCTCGGTGTGGCTGAAGACGGCACTCGGCGCTCTCAATGCGCGCGAGCTCAGGATTATCGAGGAGCGCCGGCTGAGCGACGAGGGCGCGACGCTCGAAGCGCTCGGCGAGACGCTCGGCATCTCCAAGGAACGTGTCCGCCAGATCGAGGCGCGCGCCATGGAAAAGCTCAAGGCGGCGCTGGTAAAGCAGAACCCGGAATTTCTCGCAGCCTGAATTGCGTCGGCTGCTATTTGTCGGTGACGATCTTGACCTTGTCGCCGGCCGAAACCGCGGCACCCGGCGACAGCGCGTTGAGCACCCTGAACAAATCCAGCTTGCGGTCGACGCCGACCATCTGTGCGGCCAGGGAGCCCATTGTCTGGCCGGGCTGCACCGTGACGATGCGGATACGCAGTGGCTTCAACGCCGCCTTCTCGGCAGCACTCAGGATGCGGAACGAGCCGCTGACCGAGCGCGCCACCGTGCTCAGCGAGGTGCTGGCCGACGGTGCCGCGGTCAGCAAGCGGTAGACCTGGCCGCCGGCGCGGATCACCGCAATGTCGAATTGCCAGCCGTCGGCGCCGGCATGCGCGGTTGCCGCTTCGTTGCCGTTGATCGTCTCCTGGCGCACGCTGCTGTCGTCGAGGCCGGCAACCCAGCCGCTGCGGATGTAGTCGGTCAGCGAGCGGTTCTTGTCGATCGAAACGCCGTCGAAGCGGATCGCCATGTCGCCCGGGCCGGTCGCCGTCACCGCCGCCGCCGAATTGTCGATGACGAAGCCGTTGGGCACCGAGAACGACACGCCGAGGCCAGGGTGCAGGAAGGTTTCGCCGCGCACATAGCCTTCCTCCGGCGTGTCGCCGTAAAGTAGCCCGTCTACGCCGGCAAGAAATGAATCGCGGTCGCGCGACCCGACACCGGGCGCGCCGAACTGGCGGGCGTGGCGCTGCGCGAGGTCGATACGCTGCGGCGTGTTGGGGTGCGTCGCCAGGAAGTCGAGGCTGGCGTCGGTGGCGCCGCTGATCGAGCGGAAATCGGTATAGGCCGACATCGACTGCAGGAAGCGGCCGGCGGCGTAGGGATCGAAACCGGCTTCGCCGATCGACTTGATGCCGATGGCGTCGGCCTCCAGCTCCTGATTGCGCGAGAACTGGGCCAGCCTCAGCTTGCCGCGGATCAGCGCCGCCTTGGCCGTCGGGTTGTCGCCGAGCACATCCGAAACGACCTTGGTCGCCAACCCCTCCTCGGCTTCCAGCTGCTGGCGCTGCAGGCCGTGGTTGGCCGTAACGTGGCCCATCTCATGCGCGATGACGGCGGCAAGCTCGGCGGAATCGTTGGCCAGCGCCAGCAGCCCGCGGGTGATGTAGAGATAGCCGCCCGGCAGCGCGAAGGCATTGACGTTGGGCGAGTTGAGGATGGTGATGCGGTAGGTCTGGGTTGGGTTGGCCGACACCACGGTCAGTCTGCCGACGATCTTGGCCACCATGCGCTCGAGCTTGGGGTCGGAATACTCGCCGCCATAGGTGGCGAGGATGCGCGGGTGCTGCGCCTTCGCCAGTTGAGCGAGCTTGCCGTTGGCGGCGACATTGTCGACCGTGATCGGCTTGTCGGAGGGCTGGAAGCCCGATTCCTGCACGTCGGGAGGCGTGAACATCTGGCAGCTTGCCAGCGCCACGGCAAGACCGGCCAGCGCCAGAAAGCGCGCCAGCGGTTTCACCCTCCGATTGTCGATGCCGGTCGGCAGATCGGCGTCCTTTCAAGTCCTGGCACGTGACCGCGAAAATCGGGCGCGATTTCCGGAAAGCATCACGCGCAAAATCAAGTGCTACGGCGTCCTTCGTGCGTCCGACAGATACGAGGCAGCAAGGGCAAATCACGGTCTAGGCCGGACCAGCTCCTGGCGGACCTAGCCACACTACCTCGACCATGGCAAGCAAGCGCCGCTTCGCCTTCCGCCGGTTTGACCATAAATTATGTCCGCTTCCGGGCAACATCTCGTGATCCAGCCGCAAAGGGACCCGAGCCGATATAGCGTCGGAATGCCTCCGGTCCAGCCCCGACGAAAAAATCGGCCGCGGTGCCCGTCGCGGCAACCGTGCCACCATCCAGGAAAACCATGTTTTGGCCGATACGGCGCGCATCGTCCGGCTGGTGCGTGACGAATAGCACCGTCATGCGCTGCTCCGAATGGACGTCGGCCACCAGGTCGAGCATGTCGTCGCGCAGTGCCGGTCCGAGCGAAGCGAACGGCTCGTCGAGCAACAGCACCGGCCGGTCGCGCACCAGGACGCGGGCGAGCGCGACGCGCTGCCGCTCGCCGCCCGAGAGTTCGCGCGGCAGCCGGCTTTCCTTGCCGGCAAGGCCGACGCGCTTCAGCGCTGCGGCGATTGCGGCGCGGTCAGCCTCGCTCAGCCTGAGCGAAGGCGAGCGGCCGAGCCCGACATTCTGCTCGAGGGAAAGATGGGCAAACAGGTTGTTTTCCTGGAACACCATCGATACCGGCCGCGCTGATGGCGGCGCAGTGCTGACGTCGGCGCCGCCGATCAGCACGCGGCCCGACCGCGGCGTCTCGAAGCCGGCCACCAGATTGAGCAGCGTCGACTTTCCCGAACCGCTCGGCCCCATAATGGCGGTGATTTCCGACGCCGGGAAATCGACATCGAATATAAGCGGCGTTTCACCATAGCTGAACGAGACATTATCGAGTCGTACGGCCGCGCCTTTTTCCACCGAAATGGACCGTTCCGGGCTGGTCGGCATCATGATTTCTCGCCCCTTCCCAGCCAGTCCGCGGCCAACACCAGCGCCAGGCAGACAAGGCCGAGCAGCAGCGCCAGGCCGGCGGCATCCTCAGTGCGGTAACTGCCCATGCGCGCCAGCAGCAGATAGGGCAAGGTCTGCACGGAATCGCTGCCGAACAGCGCAATGACGCCGAGATCGCCAAGCGACAGCGCCATGGCGAAAGCGAAGCCGGTGGCGAGCGGCCGCCGCAGCGACGGCCAGTCGACCAGCCGCAACCGGTTCCAGCCCGAGATACCAAGCTGTGCGCAGAGCCGTTCGTGGCGTTCGCTCGACGCGTCATAGGCAGGGCGGATGGCGCGGATGGCGAACGGCATCGCCATCACCGCATTGACCGCAACGACCATGACAGGGGCGATCGCAAAGACATCGCTGACGGTGCGCAAGAGCAGGAACCAGCCGGCGCCGATGACGATGGGCGGCACCACCAGGACGAACCCCGCACCGGTGTCGGCCAGATGTTCGAGCAGTGTCCGCCGGCCTGTCCGCCGGGTGAGCGCCAGCGCCCGGCGCGCCATGACCAGCGACAGCGACAACGCCACAGAGAGCAGCGCCGATAGGAGGGAGAGCACGGCACTGGTCGCCGTCGCTTGCCGCACCGCGCTCTCGCCGGCCAGGCGGCCGAGATCGGCGCCAAGCCCGGCTGCCAACGTGGCCGCCATCGGCCCGGCGACAAACAGCAGTGCCAGCCCGATCGCCAATGCGTTCAGCACGGTCTCGGCCGCACCGGCTGAAAAATACCGGCGCGGCGCCACCGGCAGATTGGCATCCCCTACCATATTGGCGCCGAGCCGCGTCAAGGCCAGCACGACGACGAAGGTCAGGGCAATCTGCAGCAGGGTCAGCGTCACAGCCCGCGCCGGGTCGAAGTCGAAACGCAGCGCCTGGTAGATGGCAACCTCGAGCGTCGTCGCGCTGGGTCCGCCGCCGAGCGTAAGCACGATGGTGAAGGAGGTGATGCACAGCATGAAAACGAGCCCTGCAACGCCGGGCAAGGCCGCACGCAGCGGCGGCCATTCGATCAGCCGGAAGGCCGGCGCAGCGCCCATGCCAAGCTGGCTCGCCAGCCGCCATTGGTCGGCCGGCACGGTCTGCAACGCCTCCAGGAACAGCCGCGTCGCCAGCGGCAGGTTGAAGAAGACATGGGCGACGAGTATGCCCGACAGGCCATAGATGCCGGGCCAGCTCTGGCCGCCTAGCGCGCCCAGCGTGCCGGCAAAATAGCCGGCGCGGCCATAGAGCGCCAAGACACCGAGTGCGGCAACAATGGCCGGCAGCGCCAGCGGCACGGCGAAAAGCTGGAGGATGAAGCCTCGCCCGAAAAAACGTGGATGCCGCGACAGGGCACGCGCGACGAACAGCGCCGGTGCAACGGAGAGCAGGGTCGACAGCAGAGCCTGCCAGAGCGTGAAACGGACGACGCGCAAGAGATAGGAATCGAAAGCGGAGGCGGCGCCGGACAGGTCGCGTGTGGCTTCGACGACGAGCCCGGCGAATGCACCGCCGATCAGCAGCGCGATGGCGGCGAGCGCGACGATGCCGGCAGTGACGCGGGGATCGGCCGGATGACGCGTACGCATGTCGCGCTACCCGACACTACGACAGGTGTTGATCGAAGGAAATACCTGACAATGGCCGAGCCCACCCCTCTCTGGCCTGCCGGCCATCTCCCCCTCAAGGGGGGAGATTGCGCACTCAGCCGCCTTCGCCAATCTCACAAGTGGCAGGATGAGGAGAGGCGACAAAGCTGCCGATCTCCCCCCTTGAGGGGGAGATGGCCGGCAGGCCAGAGGGGGGTGGCTTGGCGCAAACATCCGACGAGGCTTGAGCCCTACTTGCTCATCACCGCCAGCCACTCGTCGACCCAGGCCTTGCGATTTGCGGCGACGTCTTCCGGGCTGAACAGCAAGGTCTTGGTCGGCTTGACCAGCTTATCGAACGCCGGGTTGAGCGGCTTGTCGGTTTTGCCGGCCGGGAACATCCAGTTGGTTTCGGGAATGACATCCTGGAACTTCGGTCCGGTCATGAAGGCAATGAACTTTTCTGCCAGCGGGTTCTTCGCACCCTTGGTGGTGATCCCCGCAACCTCGATCTGCAGATATTCGCCCTCCTCGAAGGACGCCGCCTGGTAGCGCTCGGTGTTTTCGGCGACCATGTGGTAGGCCGGCGAGGTGGTGTAGGACAGCACCATCGGCGCCTCGCCCTTGGTGAACAGGCCGTAGGCCTCGCTCCAGCCCGGCGTTACCGTCAGCACCTTCGCCTTGAGTTTGGCCCAGGCTTCCGGCGCCTTGTCGCCGTAGACCGACTTGACCCACAGCAGCAGGCCAAGGCCCGGCGTCGAGGTGCGCGGATCCTGGATGACGATCTTCTCTCCGGCATCGCCCTCGACCAATTCCCTGAGGCTCTTCGGCGGGCTCTTCAGTTTTTCGGTATCGTAGACGACGGCGAAATAGCCATAGTCGAACGGCACGAAAATATCGTCGCTCCAGCCGCCCGGCACACTGACGCCCGACACGGCGCCGTGCGGCGAAAACAGGCCGGTTGCCTTGGCGTCGGCGGTTACGTTGGTATCGAGGCCAAGTACGATATCGGCCTTGGTCGCGGCGCCTTCCAGCTTCACACGATTGAGCAGCGCCACGCCGTCGGCGACCGAGACGAATTCGACGACGCAACTGCATTCGGCCTCGAAGGCCTTCTTCACCGCCGGTCCCGGACCCCAATCGGCGGTGAAGCTTTCATAGGTATAGACCGTCAGTCTATCCTGTGCCGATGCCTGCCCTGGCAGGGCGAGCGCGGATGCCGCAAGCAGGACAATTGAGACAAGAGAGTGGAAAAAACTGCGCATCGGCGCCTCCTTCGTTCGCGTTGAAAGGAATTGAGGCGTCGGGCTGTCCGAAACGTCTAATCCCTCCGCCGGTACAAACCGGATCAGGTTCAGCGGGTTGGCAGTCTTGCCTCTCAGCCGGTCCGCGAAGATCGCGTCCGGCACCCCGTTAGAGCGTTTCGACACATAGGCCCGGCCGAAGTGCTGCGCAAGCGGAAGTTTGCCGGGCATCCAAAGCCCAGCCTTCCGTTTCGTCTGCCGTTTCATCTTCCGTTTCCGGGGCAGGGCTGGTAAGGGCCACGAGATATGAGCACATTCACCATCCTGCTTGGCGGCGATCTCATCCGCACGCCGCTGCTCGACCGCCAGGTCGAAGGCTCGCGCGTCATCGCCGCCGATGCCGGCATCGGCCATGCCCGCATGCTGGGCCTGAGGCCGGAACTCTGGGTCGGCGATTTCGATTCGGTGCCTGCCGAGTTGCCGGAGGATCTGGCCGCCGTGCCACGGCAGGTGTTTCCCGCCGAAAAAGACAAGACCGACGGTGAACTCGCTATCGCCGCCGCACTCGAACGTGGTGCGACCAGCCTTGTGCTCGCAGGCGCCTTCGGCGGCAAACGTACCGACCACATCTTCCTGCATCTGGCGCTAAGCGTCCGGCTGGCGGAAGGCGGAACGGAAGTGCTTTTGACCAGCGGCGCACAGGAAGGCATTCCTTTGCTGCCTGGAAAGACTGGCTTCGACTATGTCGACGGCACGCTGTTTTCGGTGCTCGGCTTTTCGGATCTCGCCGGCCTGACAGTCACCGGCGCCAAATGGCCGCTCGACCATGTCGAGGTTGCGTTCGGCTCGTCGCTGACCATTTCCAACGAGGTCAGGGGCCGGTTGGAAATCGCGCTGGCCAGCGGCCGCGCGCTGCTGCTCGCGCATCCCTACCCTCTTCCGGAAAGCTGAGCCCAGAAAGCTGACATGGCGCCGCCGCTTCTCAATCTCGACGGGATAAAGCTGACATTTGGCGGCACGCCGCTGCTCGACGGTGCCGCCCTGACGGCCTCAGTTGGTGACAAGATCGCCCTGGTCGGCCGCAACGGCTCTGGCAAGTCGACGCTCCTCAAGATAGCCGCCGGGCTGATCGAACCGCAGGACGGCGAAGTCTTCCGCCAGCCTTCGGCGACCGTGCGCTACTTGCCGCAAATGCCCGACATGGACGGCTTTGCGACTGTCCGCGCCTATGTCGAGGCGGGGCTCGGGCCGGCCGACGATCCCTACCGCGCCACCTATCTGATGGAGCATCTCGGCCTGACCGGCGAGGAACGGCCGAACGACCTCTCCGGCGGCGAGGCGCGGCGCGCCGCCCTCGCCCGCGTCATGGCGCCGGAGCCCGACATTCTCCTCCTCGATGAGCCGACCAATCATCTTGACCTTTCGGTCATCGAATGGCTGGAGGAGGAGCTTGCCCGCACCTCCTCGGCACTGGTCGTCATCTCGCATGACCGCCGTTTTCTCGAGCGCGTGTCACGCGCCACAATCTGGCTCGACCGCGGCCAGACCCGCCGTCTCGACAAGGGCTTTGGCTATTTCGAGGAATGGCGCGACACGGTGCTGGAGGAGGAAGAGCGCGAGCAGCACAAGCTCGGTCGCCAGATCGTGCGCGAGGAGCACTGGCTGCGCTATGGCGTGACGGCAAGGCGCAAGCGCAACATGCGCCGGCTCGGTGAATTGCAGACCATGCGCCAGCGCTTTCGTGGTCATCGCGGCGCCGAGGGTGCGGCGACGATGACAGCCAGCGACGCCGCCGAATCCGGCAAACTGGTGATCGAAGCCAAGAACATCGAGAAGAGCTTTGGCGATCTGACCGTGGTCAAGGGATTCTCGACCCGCATCCAGCGCGGCGATCGCGTCGGCCTGGTCGGGCCGAACGGCGCCGGCAAGACGACGCTGTTGAAGATGCTGACCGGCGAATTGAAGCCGGACGCAGGCACGGTGCGGCTCGGCACCAATCTGGAGATCGCCACGCTCGACCAGAAGCGCGAAGCCGTCGACCCGCAGGAGACACTGGCGCAGTATCTGACCGACGGGCGCGGCGAGAACCTCGTCATCAATGGCGAGCAGCGCCACGTCGTCTCTTACATGAAAGACTTCCTGTTCAAGCCGGAACAGGCGCGCACGCCGGTGCGCGAGCTTTCGGGCGGCGAGCGGGCACGGCTGATTCTCGCACGCGTTTTGGCGCGGCCGGCAAACCTGCTTGTGCTCGACGAGCCGACCAACGATCTCGACATGGAGACGCTGGAGCTGCTGCAGGAACTGGTCGCCGGTTTTGCCGGCACGGTGATCCTGGTCAGCCACGATCGCGATTTCCTCGACCGCACCGTGACCAGCATCATCGCGCCGGATGGTGACGGCCGCTGGATCGAATATGCCGGCGGCTATTCCGACATGCTTGGGCAGCGCGGCGGCACCAGGCTGGACGACCGCAGGGCGCGGCCAAAAGCAGAAGCCGGTGAAGCGACGGCGGCAAGCAGGAACGAAGCGGCCGCACCGAAGGGCCCGGCCAAGAAACTGTCGTTCAAGCAGAAATTCGCGCTGGAAACCTTACCCAAGAAGATCGAGGCGGTGTCGGCCTCGATCTCGCGGCTGGAGAACAACATCGCCGATCCGGCCTATTACGAGCGCGACCCGGCCTCGTTCCAGAAGACGATTGCCGCGCTCGACAAGGAGCGCGTCACACTGGCAGCGCTCGAGGAGGAATGGCTGGAACTCGAGATGCTAAGGGAAGAGATGGAGGGATGAGAGGTTGCGTGCACGCTCATATGCGCCTACATTATGCGCATAAATGGGAGCGGCTGTATGCTTCAATCGAAGCCAAAAACCCAAAGAAAGTCGGTTAATACATCGATCGACTCCCGATTGATCGAGGATGCCAAGGCGTTGGGCATCAATATATCCCGCGCTGCGGAAGAGGGCATCGCCAAGGCGATTTCGGCCGAAAAAAACCGCCGGTGGCAGGAGGAAAACAAGGAAGCGATCGACAGTTCGAATGACTATGTCAGGCGCAACGGCTTGCCTCTGGCCAAGCACCGGCTGTTTTGATGGCACGTTATGATTTCTACCAGAGTGCCGAAGGCGACGGTTACCTTCTCGATGTCCAATCCGACCTTCTGGGACGGCTCGACACGAAGGTCGTCGTCCCGCTGATGCCAGCCAACAAGGCCCCAGTGCCGGGCCGCCGGCTAAACCCTATCTTCACCATCAACGGTAAGGACCATGTCATGGTCACTCAATTCATGTCAGCCTTGATGACCTCTGAATTGCCCGTTGCCGAAGGAAATCTTTCTCGCCATCACGACGACATCGTGAGCGCGCTCGACATGCTGTTCCAAGGCTTCTGAGCCAGAGAGGCGTTGGGCTGGTGAGCCGGCCTCACCCCGCCGTCTTTGTCTGCCAGGCCTTTAGCGCCTCGTCGAACACCTTCTCGCCTGGAATGCCCTTTTCCATGGTGAGCAGCGCCCGCCGCCCGGTCTTGTAGACGACCGGCACATCGATCCAGTCCTGACCTCTGAGCAAGGTCAGATTGGCGTCTTCATCCGCCTTGGTATCGTTGAGCGCAACCAGGAAGAAACCGTCGGCGATCTTGGCCGGGATGCCGATCAGCGGGCTTCCGGCATCCTGCTCGGAGCCCTTCATGGCGACACGCAGGATGTTGTCGACGCCGCCGCCCTCGAAGCCGTCAGGCGTCAGGAAGATCATCTCGATAATATGGCTGGCCGGCAGCGTCTGGTCGGTGTTGCGACGGATCGTCATGCGCAACTGGATATCCTTGCCTGGAATGGTCGCCTCGGCGCGGATCGCCGGCTCGGGCGGCAGGTCGCCGCCGGGCGATTCCTGCACCAGCGACCAGACGATGTTGCCGGGCTCGGCCGAGCCTTGAGCGGTGCTGGTGCGCTCCTCGTAGAAGATCGCCTTCTGGCCGACGGCCAACGTGGCTTGCGGCGGAACTGCCGTTGGTGCCGCTGCCGGTGCGGGCGGCGGGGCGGCCGCTGCAGGCGCTGCTGCCCCGTTGGCGGGCGGCGTTGCGGGAGTTGGTGCAGCGGACCCATCGACTGCTGGAGCATTGGCCGTGGCTTGCGTGTCGGCGGGTGCGGCCGGTGCCGGCGCGGCGGGTGCCGGGGTGGTCGGCGCTTGTGCGGCCGATGGCGGCGTGGTCAGTGCGGCGACGGATTCGCCTTCGCCGATGCCCGCCTGCCCGGCCGCGGGGCCGGGATCGACTTCGTGGCCCTCGGGCGTCAGGCGCTGCGTGAACTTCGCGCCCTCGCCGGCCTCCGTCGGAGGCGCGGCGGCCGGTACGGCCGCATCGGCCTCAGGCTTGGGCGGGGCTGGTTTTACCAGCGGTTCGGTGGCGACGGCTTTGGTCGAGTCGAGGCCGAGCATGCTGCCGAACGCATCCTTGTTCAGCCAGATGCCATAGCCACCACCGGCAATGACGAGCAAGGCAATGGCGGCGGCGATCACACCGCCATAGCTACGCCTGCGCTCGGCAGGATGGAGCCGCTGGAACCTGTCCTCCGCGGGCCCGCCGTCGTTGGAAAAGTCGTCGCCCCGAAAAACGCCGTCTTGGCCGTCAGCCGTCGGAAGATCCATATCGGACGGCGGCGGACCAGCGCGCTCCTGAGAAAGAGCGACGGGCTGCGGCTTTTGCCAGTTCGGCGCCGCCTTGGCGGGCGTGGGCTGCCAGGCCGGCCCGGTCTTTGCCGGCTCGGTCTTGGCCGGCTGCCATGCCGGCTCCGTCTTTGCTGGCTGTCGGATATGGCTGGACTGGTTCTTGTTGCGGTCGATGGAGGAGAAGATGTCCTCCAGTTCCGCCAGCGGGTCGGGTGGCGGCGCAGGCTTGGCATAGTCCCGCTCGACTTTGGCGATGGCGTCTTCCAGTGCACGCATCTGCCGGTCGACATCGGAAGGCGTCATCGTGGCCTTCTCTGCGAGTTGTTTCGCGATTGACGAACGGGCCCTGTCATAGACCCTGGCGCGCACTTCCGCCGACGGCTCACCGAGTTTATCGAGCGCCTTTTTCAGAATAGGAACAAAATCTACCATACGTCAGTCGACCTGCATTTGTTTCTGGGCCGGCCCCCGCAAATCAGCCGCAATGCCCGGAAGGCTGAGAAACTAGTCTTGAAACGGATCGGTCACAAGTATCGTGTCGTCCCGTTCAGGGCTGGTGGAAAGGAGTGCGACCGGCGCGCCGATCAGCTCTTCGATGTAGCGGACGTACTTCACCGCCTGGGCCGGCAGGTCGTTCCAGCTACGCGCGCCGGCAGTGGTGCCTTTCCACCCCTCCAGCGTCTCGTAGACCGGTTCGACGCGGGCCTGCGCACCCTGGCTGGCCGGCAGGTAATCGATCGCCTCGCCGTCGAGTCGGTAGCCGGTACAGACCTTGATCTCGTCCAGCCCATCGAGCACATCGAGCTTGGTCAGCGCAATGCCCTTGATGCCGTTGACGGCGACGGCCTGGCGGACCAGCACGGCATCGAACCAGCCGCAGCGCCGCTTGCGGCCGGTGACGACGCCGAATTCATGGCCGCGCGTGCCCAGGAACTCGCCGATCTCGTTCTTCTGTTCGGTTGGAAACGGGCCTTCGCCGACGCGCGTCGTATAGGCCTTGGTGATGCCGAGCACATAGCCGATGGCGCCCGGCCCGACACCCGACCCGGCGGCGGCCTGACCGGCAACCGTATTGGACGAGGTGACGAACGGATAGGTGCCGTGGTCGATGTCGAGCAACGTGCCTTGCGCGCCCTCGAACAGGATGCGCTCGCCGGCGCGGCGCTTGTCGTCGAGGATTTTCCAGACGCGGTCCATATAGGGCAGGATCTCGTCGGCCACCGAGATCAGCTCGCTCATGATCGCCTCATGCGTGACCTCGGCATGGCCGAGCCCGCGCCGCAGCGCATTGTGGTGCGTCAGCAGCCTGTCGACCTTCAAGGGCAGCGTTTCCAAATCCGCCAAATCCATCACCCTGACCGCGCGCCGGCCCACCTTGTCTTCATAGGCGGGACCGATGCCGCGACGGGTCGTGCCGATCTTCGTTCCGGAATTGGAAGCGGCGTCCTCGCGAAATCCGTCCAGCTCCCGGTGCAAGGACAGGATAAGCGCGGTGTTTTCGGCTATTTTCAGGCGGTCTGGCGTCACCTCGACGCCTTGCGCCTTCAATTTCGCAACCTCCGCGACGAAAGCGTGCGGATCGAAGACGACGCCGTTGCCGATGATGGAAAGCTTGCCTTGCCGCACCACGCCGGACGGCAGCAGCGACAGCTTGTAGACCTTGCCGTCGACGACCAGCGTGTGGCCGGCATTGTGGCCGCCCTGGAAGCGCACGACAACATCGGCGCGCTCCGACAGCCAGTCTACGATCTTGCCTTTGCCCTCATCGCCCCATTGCGAGCCGACGACCACCACATTGGCCATATTTCTTTTCCCTTGAGACGCCGCACGAGCAGCTTGAAACAATTCGAAACGATAGGCCTCTATCGCATCGGCCCCCAAAATCGGAATCGATTTTCGGAAAAGCACGACGCGAGATTAAAGCCTTCCGACGCGTACTTTGTAGCGTCCAATTGCACGCACGTCGCTCTATAGCGTCAAGACCCGGCGAGCGCGACCACTCTTTGCCGCCCAAAGCGCTCCGAGGCACAACAATTTTCGCCTTTGACATCATTTACTTGGGCTGGCGGTCGCAATAGGCCCACACCGACCGTCAAATTCCCTCTGCCTGGCCGGGAGTTCACGATGCATCGAGCCGCCTATCTGTTCCTGCTGTTCACCACCTTGCTGTGGGGCGGCAACTCCGTGGCGGGAAAGCTGGCGGTCGGTCATATCTCGCCGATGACGCTGGTCTTCCTGCGTTGGCTGCTGGCGGTTCTGATCCTGCTGCCGATCGGCTGGGGAACGCTACGCCAAGACTGGCCGGTGGTGCGCAGGCACTGGTTGCTGCTTGGCGGGCTCGGCGCTTGCGGCTTCGCCTTTTTCAATGCGATCTTCTACACGGCGCTCAACTACACGACGGCGATCAACGTCTCGATCGAGCAGGCGGCGATACCGATCGTGATCATCATCGCCAATTTCGTGCTGTTTCGCCTGCGGGTGAACCGGGTGCAGATAGCTGGCGTCGTGCTGACCATCATTGGCGTCGCGGTGACGGCGAGCCATGGCGACCTGCGCCAGCTTCTCAAGCTGGATCTCAACTTTGGCGACGCGATCATGTTGGTCGCCGTGCTTTGCTACTCCTTCTATTCGGTGGGGTTGCGGCTGAAGCCGGTCATCCGCTGGCAGAGCCTGATGCTGGCGCTGTCGGTTGCCGCACTCGTCACATCGCTGCCTTTCTTCCTGTGGGAGATTGCCGCCGGCAAGGTCATTGTCCCCGATGCCCGCGGCTGGGCGGTCGCGTTCTATACCGCCATCGGTGCTTCGGTCATCGCGCAGATCTTCTATATCAGGGGCAACGAGCTGATCGGCGCCAACCGGGCCGGCCTGTTCATCAATCTGGTGCCGATCTTCGGTACGCTGCTATCGGTGCTGATTGTCGGTGAGACATTCCAGCTCTATCAGGCGCTGGCTCTCGCGCTGGTGCTCGGTGGCATCAGCCTCGCCGAATACAGCGGACGGAAGATGGCGGCATCCGCTGCTGAATGAAGTCGCTTGCCGCGACGTTCCACCGCCCCGCGTGCTGCTGCACACGGGGCGACCGAATTTCAGGCTATCCCCACATCGAAATGCAGCCGCTTGGCGGAGTCGATCGACTTGTGCGAGCGCACCTGCGCCAACACGTTTTCCGGGAACGGCGCATCGAGATAGAGCAATGCGATGGCATCGCCGCCCGGCCGGTTGCGGCCGAGCTGGAAGTTGGCGATGTTGACGCCGTTCTCGCCGCACACCGTGCCGAGCAGACCGATGATGCCGGGCGCGTCGGCATTGGTCGTGTAGAGCATGTGCTGGCCGACCTCTGCGTCGAGATTGATGCCCTTGATCTGGATGAAGCGCGGCTTGCCGTCCGAGAAACAGGTGCCGGCGATCGAGCGCGTCCTGTGCTCGGTCTTAACCGTCAGCTTGATATAGCCGTCGAACACGCCCGACTTGTCACGCTTGACCTCGGCGACGATGATGCCGCGCTCCTTCACCATGATCGGCGCCGACACCATGTTGACGTCGGAGACCTGCGGCCGGATCAGCCCGGCAAGGGTGGCACTGATCAGCGCGCGCGTGTTCATCGTCGCGGTCGAGCCGTCGAACAGTATCTCGACCTCCTTGATCGGATCCTCGGTGACCTGTCCGACAAAGGCGCCGAGCACTTCGGCAAGCTTGACGAAAGGTTTCAGCCGCGGCGCCTCTTCGGCGGTGATCGACGGCATGTTGATGGCGTTGGAAACGGCGCCCTTGATCAAATAGTCGGACATCTGCTCGGCGACATGCAGGGCGACATTCTCCTGCGCTTCGGTGGTCGACGCGCCGAGATGCGGCGTCGCCACGACATTCTCCATGCCGAACAGTGCGTTGTTGTCCGCCGGTTCGACCTCGAACACGTCGATGCCGGCGCCGGCCACCTTGCCGCTCTTCAGCGCCGCGATCAGGTCGGCCTCGACGATCAGCCCGCCACGGGCGCAGTTGATGATACGCACGCCGGTCTTCATCTTGGCGATCGCCGCGGCGTCGATGATGTTGCGCGTCTTGTCGGTAAGCGGCGTGTGCAGCGTGATGAAGTCGGCGCGGGCGAACAGCTCGTCGAGCTCGACCTTTTCGACGCCGAGCTCCTCGGCGCGGCTGTCCGACAGGAATGGATCGAAGGCGATGACATGCATCTTCAGGCCGACGCCGCGCGCAGCGACGATCGAACCGATATTGCCGCAGCCGATGATGCCCAGCGTCTTGCCGGTGATCTCGACACCCATGAAGCGGTTCTTTTCCCATTTGCCGGCGTGGGTCGAGGCGTTGGCCTCCGGTATCTGGCGGGCCAGCGCGAAGATCATGGCGACGGCATGCTCGGCGGTGGTGATCGAATTGCCGAAGGGCGTGTTCATCACGATGATGCCCTTGCGGCTCGCCGCCGGGATGTCGACATTGTCGACGCCGATGCCGGCGCGGCCCACGACCTTCAGCCTGGTCGCGGCATTGATCAGCTTCTCCGTGACCTTTGTCGCCGAGCGGATGGCCAGCCCATCATACTGGCCGATCACTTCGAGCAGTTTTTCCTTGTCCTTGCCGAGATCCGGCAAATAGTCGACCTCGATGCCGCGATCCCTGAAGATCTGCACGGCGGTGGTGGAAAGTTTGTCTGAGACGAGAACGCGGGGCATTGGCTTGGTCCTTTGCGATTGGCGTCCCTCCCCCTTGAGGGGAGGGTCGGCGCGAAGCGCCGGGGTGGGGTCGTTGCGGCCGGATGCGGCCAAATCTTTTTCTTTCTGGATGGCGGATCGTTGAGCGGGTGGAGGCGACCCCACCCGGCCCTTCGGGCCACCCTCCCCTCGAGGGGGAGGGAGTCAGGCCGCCGCTTTGAGCGACGCCTTTTGCGCGGCAAAGGCCCAGTCGAGCCAGGGCAGCAACGCTTCGAGATCGGAGGTCTCGACTGTCGCGCCGCACCAGATGCGCAGGCCGGGCGGTGCATCGCGGTAGGCGCCGATGTCATAGGCGACGCCTTCCTTGTCGAGCACCGAGACAATTGCCTTGGCGAACGCAGCCTGTCCGTCGGCGTCGAGTGCAGCGACTTGCCGGTCGGTGAAGGAAAGGCAGACCGACGTGTTCGAACGCGTCGCCGGGTGTACGGCAAGATGGCCGAGCCAGGAAGATTTCCCGACAAAGCGATCGAGAACAGCGGCATTGGCATCCGCTCTGGTGACCAGCGCGTCGAGGCCGCCGATCGACTTCGCCCAACGCAGCGCGTCGAGATAGTCCTCGACGCACAGCATCGACGGCGTGTTGATCGTCTCGCCCTTGAAGATGCCTTCGATCAGCTTGCCGCCCGAGGTGAGACGGAAGATCTTCGGCAGTGGCCAGGCCGGCTTGTAGCTTTCCAGGCGTTCGACGGCGCGCGGGCTGAGGATCAGCATGCCGTGCGCGCCCTCACCGCCCAAGACCTTCTGCCAGGAGAAGGTGACGACGTCGAGTTTCCTGAAATCGAGCTGTTGCGCAAAGGCCGCCGAAGTGGCGTCGCAGATGGTCAGGCCCTTGCGTGTGGCCGGGATGAAGTCGCCGTTCGGCACGCGCACGCCCGACGTCGTGCCGTTCCAGGTGAAGACCACGTCGCGGTCGAAGTCGATTTTGGTCAGGTCCGGCAGTGCGCCGTAGTCAGCCTCTAACCTGCGCACATCGGCGAGCCTCAGCTGCTTGACCACATCGGTGACCCAGCCGGAGCCGAAGCTCTCCCAGGCCACCATGTCGACGCCGCGCTCGCCGAGCAGCGACCACAGCGCCATTTCGACCGCGCCGGTATCCGAGGCCGGCACGATGCCGATGCGGTAATCCGCCGGAACCTGGAGGATTTCCCGCGTCAGCTCGATCGCTTGTTCGAGCTTGGTCTTGCCGATCTTGGCACGGTGCGAGCGCCCGAGCGCGGCATTTTTGAGCGCCTCGACCGACCAGCCGGGGCGTTTTGCACAGGGACCTGAGGAAAAATTGGGATTTGCCGGACGGAATCCGGGCTTCGTATGCGTCGTCATCGTGGTCTATCCTTCCAGATAGTGGCCCCTCGTTGGGGAGGGGTGGCCCACGGACGGCGATATGCGTTCAGGCTTTCGGCGTCAAGGGGAAAGTTTTTGTCCCTGCCGGGATATTGCCGGCGGCGAAACCCAAACGGCGGGCCTACGACCCGCCATTGTCAACGCCTCGGCTTCGATCGAGCCTACCAGAGATCGTAGCGTAGTCCGACTTTGACTTGATGATTGTTGATTCCTTTGCGGATCGGAAAGGAAGTCAGGCTCTCGGCAGTCACATATTCGGCGTCTGGCGCGGAAAAATACTGATAGCCCAGATCGACTGAGACGTTCTTGGACACTTGGTACGCAAGCCCGGCATTCAGCGTGTAGGCGAAGGAGTATTGGGTCTTGTTGTCACGCAGGACGAAATCGTCGGTGGGGTCGGCGTTGTCGGTGAAGTAGCTCGCCGAGAGGCGACGCTTGCTCTGCACGATACCGACACCAGCGCCGAGATAAGGTGTGATTCCGACATAGGTGCCAAGATCGACATAGCCATTGAGTATGCCTGAGAAGGCATAGTTCTTCAGGGTCGCCGATGCCACGGTCGTTCCGTCGTTATAGCCGACGTCGATCTTGTTGCCGGGAAGATAGCCCACATTGAGATCGGCGCGCAGATAGTCGTTGAAATGGTAGCCGAAGCCGATGCTGGCGAAGATGGGATCTTCCTTTTCGTCGAAGCTCGTGGGTGTAAAGGCGAAATGCTCATCCTTGAAGCTCTTCTGCACCAGATAGGAGACATCGCCACGCAGATACCATCCCGAGCCAACCTCGACCGGTACATAGTCGGGCGCCTGGTCGACATAGACCGGCGGTTCGTAATCGGCGCCAAGCGCCGGCGTCAGCGGCATCAGGACGACTGCTGCAAGCGCCAGTGCTACAGGCGATTTGGATGTCATGGTCCTCGGCTCCCGAACTTGGCGCATTCGCGATCGCGCGCGCCGTTTCAGGCAGCATTGTTAACCATAGTGGTTAAGTGCGGGTTAAGGATAACAAGGCGTTAGCAATTGATTTGGTCCGTTTTCGCTCCTCGAGCTGGACGGTGTTACAGGGCAACGCAGCATCTTTAGGCAGCCAAACGAAACCGCCCGGCATCAGCCGGGCGGTCGACGAATTCCTCGATTTCGAAGCGACTACTTCGTGTAGACCGGCTCGGGTTCCGGGACGTAAGGCTCCGGCGGCGCGCAGTCCGACCTGCCGAACTGGTAGCGCAGGCCGCCGCGCACTTCGTGCACGTTGATGCCGCGGTCATAGCCCGGGCCAACATTGCTATCCGAAGCGTAGTCGAACATCTTGCCGCCATTGATGTGGCTGAAGCGGTAGCCGACGTCGAGTTTGACGCGGTCGGTCAGGCAGTAGGAGGCGCCCGCCATGGCAGCATAGGCAAAACGCCAGCCTTTGCCGCCGTGATGCTCGAACTCGCCGTCATCGTCGACGTTGTGGAGTGTATCCCACTTAACCCAGGCGCCGCCGATGCCGGCACCGGCATAAGGCGTGACGCCATGCCAGGTGCCGATGTCGACATAGGCGTTGGCCAAGAGCAGCAGCGCCGAATAGGACGAGGTGTCGACGGATGTGCAAGGAGTTTGTAATACGCCGCAGAAGCCGTTGGTCGAGCCGCGGAATTTGGACTTGCTCATCCAGTCCAAGGTGAGATCGGTGCGGAAATGCTCGTCGATCTGGTAACCAACACCGCCGCCGGCCGAGAAGGCGCCATCCAGCTTGCCTGTATCGAACTTGCCGGGACTCTGGGGCGCCACACCGTAGGTGATGTAGTCGCCACCACGAAACTTCGACCAGTGATAGTCGATGTCGCCACGGATATACCAGCCGCCAAAGTCGGCCGGCTGCTCGTAGGCAACCGGTGGCGGCGCCTCCTCGACGACGGGCGGCTCGACGAAATCGGCGGCGAATGCCGGCCCGGCGCCGGCAAACAGCGCGGCCAGGAGAGCCATTCTTGCTGTGTTGAACATGCTTATCACCCCTGAGAACCCTCGAACGGCGAACGCGCCCGAAATGTGATTGACCTCAGTTGTGGATAATGAATCGGAAAGGTTAAAAGGCGTTTAACCGTATTGATTAACCACGAATCTCTAAAAGTGGAGCAATCTGGCGGCCGTTGCTGCAGGCGAGCTGGCCGCGACCCAATAAAAAAGCCCGCCGGCAAGGCGGGCCTTTGAACCGATGTTGGAGGGAGATCAGGCGGCGCTGCGCGTTTCCGAAATGACCTCGACGATGTCGTTGACCACGGACTCGACAAGCTGCGGGTCGTCGCCCTCCGCCATGACGCGGATGAGCGGCTCCGTGCCGGATGGCCGGATGACCAGGCGCCCGGCCTTGCCGAGGCGATTGCGCGCATCTTCGATCGCCGCCTTGACCGGCGCCTCCTCCAGCGGCTTGCCGCCGGAAATATGCACATTCTTCAAAAGCTGCGGCACCGGCTCGAATTTCTTCGACAGTTCGCTGACCGGCCGGTTATGCCGCTTGATGCAGGCGAGCACCTGGAGCGCCGAGACGAGCCCGTCGCCGGTAGTCGAGAAATCGGACAGCACGATGTGGCCCGACTGTTCGCCGCCGACATTGAGCCCATGGGCACGCATGTGCTCGACGACATAGCGGTCACCGACCTTGGTGCGATGCAACTGCAGGTTCATGTCGCCGAGGAAGCGTTCGAGGCCGAGATTGGACATCACCGTCGAGACGACGCCGCCGCCGGCCAGCCGTCCGTTCTGGTGCCAGGATTCGGCGATCAGTGCCATGATCTGGTCGCCATCGACGATCGCGCCGTTTTCATCGACGATGACGACGCGGTCGGCATCGCCGTCGAGCGCAATGCCGATATCGGCGCGCACCTCGTGCACCTTCTTTTGCAGGCCGGCCGGATGAGTCGAGCCGCATTCCTTGTTGATGTTGAAGCCGTTGGGCTCGACATTGATGGCAACGACCTCGGCGCCGAGTTCCCACAGCGCGTCGGGCGCCACCTTGTAGGCGGCGCCATTGGCGCAATCGACGACGATGCGCAGGCCCGACAGCGACATCGAGCGCGGCAGCGTGCGCTTGGCGAATTCGATATAGCGGTCATGCACGCCGTCGACGCGTTTGGCGCGGCCGAGCCCATCGGAATCGGCGAGCGCCAGTTCGATATCCTTGTCGAGCATCCCCTCGATACGCTCCTCGATCTCATCGGACAGCTTGTAGCCATCGGGACCGAACAGCTTGATGCCGTTGTCGTAATAGGGGTTGTGCGAGGCAGAGATCATCACGCCGATATCGGCGCGCAGCGAGCGCACCAGCATGGCAACAGCCGGCGTCGGGATCGGGCCGAGCAGGAAGACATCCATGCCGGCGGCGCACAGGCCGGATACCATCGCGTTCTCGATCATGTAGCCGGAAAGCCTGGTATCCTTGCCGAGCACGACGCGGTGGCGGTGGCTGCCGCGCTGGAAGGAGAGGCCGGCGGCCATGCCGACCCGCATGGCGACCTCCGCCGTCATTGGAAACTTGTTGGCTCGCCCACGAATGCCGTCCGTACCGAAATAATGTCCTGCCATGTTCGCCAGCTTCCCGATGGTTCTTTCCGAGCATCTCATGCCATAAAATGGCCCAAGCCCCGTCATCACATTGTATGATTATGGACGACCAATCCTTAGAAAATTATTGTTTTGTGTGTTTTGCGTCACGCTAGTGTGTTGATTTTCAAGTTCCGAGCCCTTGTTGCGGCAGCAACATCAGAAACGTCAACTCAAACCTCATCTGGATCCTTTGGTCTGTGGCAGTGTGGCCTTGAACCCGAATCCGCATCGTGCTGCTCCAGACAGCGGTAGGCTCAGGTCCGCCGCACCCGCCGATTTGACTGGCTGTCATGCGACGCAGTGTCCTCGCTGGGAACCAGCCATATGCGCGCTCTCCGTGCAATGCACCCGGACGAACTTGGCCGGGAGACAGTCCCGGCAACGAATTCATCACCTTAAAGAAAAGAATGCACTTCTAAATTTGTCTCTACGCTACTTAGCATCTGGCGCAACCAGCCGTTGAGCGCTATTGCTGCACTGGGACATATCATGAACCGCCGTAGGGAGAAAACGCATGCTCATCCACCGACTTGCCACTTTGACGGGTCTTGCCGTCGCGACCTTATTCCTGGCCGCGCCTGCCAACGCGCTGACCATGGCCGAGTGCAGCACCAAGTATAATGCGGCCAAAGATGCGGGAACGCTTGGCGGGCAGAACTGGAACCAGTTCCGCAAGGCCCAATGCGGCACCGACGCCACCGCTGCTACGAACGATCCCGCCCCAGCCAAAGCCACGGCCAAGGCCGCCGACACGACCAAGGCAGCCGCCGCCGACGATGCGGCGCCGGGCCTGACGGCGAAGGAGTGCAGCACCAAATACCAGGCCGCCAAGGCTGCCGGCACGCTCAACGGCATGAAGTGGAACGATTTCCGCAAGACCCAGTGCGCCGCCGGCGCGACGGCAGCCGCACAACCCGCCGCCACGACCAAAGCAGCGGCGACCAGCAGCGATGACGCGGCGCCTGGGCTGACGGCCAAGGAATGCAGCACCAAATACCAGGCCGCCAAGGCTGCCGGCACGCTCAACGGCATGAAATGGAACGACTTCCGCAAGAGTGAATGCGCCGCCGGCGCAACTGCAGCCGCACAGCCTGCCGCGGCACCTGCCAAGGCGACGACAGCCGCCGCGACCGATACCGGCAAAGGCCTCAGCATGGCGGATTGCAGCGCCAAATATCAGGCTGCCAAGACCGGCAACACGCTGAATGGCATGAAGTGGAACGACTTCCGCAAGAGCCAATGCGGCGCCGGCGCAGCCGACGACGACACCCTGCCGGCTCCCGACGCCAAGTACACCGGCGATCCGCAACCGCCGACAATCACCGCCCCCCAGGGTGTGAAATTCCCGACGGCGGTCTCCAAGAAGTATGCAACCGAGACCCCGGCCAAGGGCCGCATGCACACCTGCCTCGACCTCTACTACGCCAACAAGGACGCCAACACGCTGGGCGGCCTCAGGTGGATCCAGAAAGGCGGCGGCTTCTACAGCCTCTGCAACGCCAAGCTGAAGAGCTGACCGGCGCCACCATCCGACGACATGAGCCCGCGAGCCGCAAGGTTCGCGGGCTTTTTTGTTGCATGCTGCCGCGCGTTCAGAAGAGGCGGCATCGGCCGCCGCTCTAGACTAGCAATCTCCCCCTCGTGCGGGGGAGATGTCCGGCAGGACAGAGGGGCACTGTCCAGGGCACTGTCCCGCCGACATCGATGGTCGCCAGCACGCGCCACGTCGGGTCGAAGGAGCCTGAAATAAAAAAACCCGCCTCCGTGGGCGGGTCGGCGGCGCCAATTGGCACCATACTCAAATTAGTAGCATACCTGCCGGCACAAAGCAAGAACAAAATGTGGCGCCGTCGGCAAAAAATGCGAACTTCATTCTCCGGCGCGCCTTGTCGATCTTCCCGAAGTCGTCAACGAGGACGATAGAAGGCCCCATTCCTTCGCGCCCCTCTCTGTCCTGCCGGACATCTCCCCCACGAGGGGGGAGATTGGCCGTTATCGTCACTTTCGCCAATTTCCAGCGATGCAGGAAGGGTCGCATTCCCCAAGAGAAAACGCCGCGGTTAGAGCCGCGGCGTTTCGAAGTCGATCTGTCCTGGGCCGGAGCCTAGCTTGATGGCTGGGGTTCCATGCCGCCTTCGGGCTCGGGGCCCTTCTTGCGGCGGCCGGACTTCGGCACGGCCGAGCCGCGGCTCGGCGGCGTGTCGTCGCCAAGGTCGCGCGCGGGCTTATTGCCGGCGATCAGCTGCTTGATCTCCTCGCCGGACAGCGTCTCGTATTCGAGCAGGCCCTGCGCCAGCGCGATCCATTCCTTCTTTTTCTTGGTCAGGATGGACCTTGCCGTCGAATAGGCCTCGTCGATCAGCCGGCGCACTTCGGCGTCGATGATCTGCGCCGTCTCTTCCGAGATATTCTGCGTGCGCGCCACCGAATGGCCGAGGAACACCTCCTCCTGGTTGTCGCCATAGGCGACATGGCCGAGCTTGTCGGAGAAGCCCCAGCGCGTCACCATGGCACGCGCCAGCTTGGTCGCCTGCTCGATATCGGAGGAGGCGCCGGAGGTGATGTTCTCCTTGCCGAACTTGAACTCCTCGGCGACACGGCCGCCCATCATGATGGCGAGGCGCGAGATCATGTATTTGTAGCTCATCGAATAGCGGTCGCCTTCCGGCAGCTGCATGACCATGCCGAGTGCCCGGCCGCGCGGGATGATGGTCGCCTTGTGCAGCGGATCGGCCGACGGCACGTTGAGTGCCAGGATGGCATGACCGGCCTCGTGATAGGCGGTCAGCTCCTTCTCGGCCTGTGTCATCGCCGACGAGCGGCGCTCGGCGCCCATCATGATCTTGTCCTTGGCGTCCTCGAATTCGGCCATGGTGACGAGGCGCTTGTTGCGCCGCGCCGCCATCAGGGCGGATTCGTTGACCAGGTTCATCAGGTCGGCGCCGGAAAAGCCCGGCGTGCCGCGCGCGATCACCTTGAGGTCGACATTGGGCGCCAGCGGCACGTTGCGCACATGCACTTTCAGGATCTTCTCGCGGCCGACGATGTCGGGGTTCGGCACCACCACCTGGCGGTCGAAGCGGCCCGGCCTCAGCAGCGCCGGATCGAGCACGTCTGGCCGGTTGGTGGCGGCGATCAGGATGATGCTTTCGTTGGATTCGAAGCCATCCATCTCGACCAGCAGCTGGTTCAGCGTCTGCTCGCGTTCATCATTGCCGCCGCCGAGGCCGGCGCCGCGATGGCGGCCGACCGCGTCGATTTCGTCGATGAAGATGATGCAAGGCGCATTCTTCTTGGCTTGGTCGAACATGTCGCGGACGCGGCTTGCGCCTACGCCGACGAACATCTCGACGAAGTCCGAGCCCGAAATGGTGAAGAACGGCACGTTGGCTTCACCCGCGACCGAGCGGGCGAGCAGCGTCTTGCCGGTTCCGGGAGGACCGACGAGCAGCACGCCGCGCGGGATCTTGCCGCCGAGCCGCTGGAATTTCTGCGGGTCGCGCAGGAACTCGACGATCTCTTCCAGATCTTCCTTGGCTTCGTCGACGCCGGCGACGTCCTGGAAGGTGACGCGGCCATGTGCTTCGGTCAAAAGCTTGGCCTTCGACTTGCCGAAGCCCATGGCGCGGCCGGAACCGGACTGCATCTGGCGCATGAAGAATATCCAGACGCCGAGGATGAGGATCATCGGCAGCCAGGAGATCAGGGTGCCGAACAGCGAATTGGAGCCGTCGGATTCAGGACGCGCATTGATGGTGACGTTCTTGTCCTGCAGGCGCGAAACCAGCGACGGGTCCCCAGGCGAATAGGTCTGGAAGCCGTTGGAACTGTCCGTGTAATTGCCGGAGATACGGGCGCCGGCGATGGTCACCGACTTGATCCGTCCCGCCGCGACTTCCTGCAGGAACTGCGAATAGGGAACATCGCTCGAGGCTCCACGCGTCTGCGGCGTCTGGAAAAGATTGAAGAGCGCGATGAGCAGGACCGCTATGATCGCCCAGAGCGCGAGGTTGCGATAATTCGGATTCATCAATTGTCCCGTTGGCGCCCGCTGGGCGGACACGCGTCGTGAGAGGAAACTTGGCCCTAACATAGGGAGAGCGTTCCCCCTTGCCAAGCATAACAGCAGGTCTCGGTTAAGCTTTCGCCCGTGGTAGGCCGGCACTGTGGCCGCCGAATGGCACGGCTGGAACGGGCGCCGCGCCAAGCAACGCGGCGACGGCATCGGCCGGCGCCAGATCGAAGGACGGCAGGAAACGGGCGAAGGGCGCGACTGCCGGATATGCGGCGACAGCCGCCGGCATCGGGCCTTCCCCGGGCAAACCCGGGCCTTCCCCGAGCAAACCAAGGCATTCGCCGTCCCGCCAGAGCGCCGGCTCGGCGGCCAGGGCGGCACATACAAGGCTTGCCGGCGTGCCATGCCCTTCAATTGCCCGCTTTGCGGCAAGAGCCGCCCCGAGCGGTGCCACCAACGGCGGCGCGATCAACAATGCACCTGAACTGTCGCCCAATGTGATCCGTCTGCGGCCGTCCCACAGGGCATTGTCGGAAACCGCAACAGCGGGCGGCAGATCCCGCAATTCGCGGTGCAGAAAGATGCCGGTACGCCGGGCATCGATCACGGTCCGCGACAATGTGGCACAAAGCGGCCCGGTGCGGAACCGGCCGAAAAGGGCTTCGCTGCGGGCCTGGTCGGGAAGGAAGGCGGTGCCGCCGGTCGCCGCCAGCAGGATGCGCAGCGCATAAATGGCCGTCCGGCTGTCGGCGGCCGTCGCAAAATCCCGATCGAGGCGGACGAGGCCGGCGGCCGGCCTGGAGGCCAAGCTGCGGATCAGCATGGCCGCGCGATTGCCCAGCTGCTCACGCTCGGCCGCCGCCTTTCTGGCCAGCGCCATAGCTTCAGCCATGCGAGGCGCATCGTCGCCTTCAACAAGTGCTGCGCGGACGCGCGGCCGCTCGAAAGCAGTGTCGGCATTGGTCGGATCTTCGATCCAGGCGACCTGTTCGCGTTGCAGCAATTCGCGCAGCTCAGCACGCCGCACGCCGAGCAGCGGCCGCACGATCCAGTGCCGCCAATCGTAGAGGGTTGCCGGCGCCATGCCGGCAAGGCCCCGCCCTTCGTCGCGCGGCCTCTCCTCACCTGGCCCGTCGTCACGTGCTTGCCGCATCAGCACGGTCTCGGCCTGGTCGTCGGCGGTGTGGCCGGTCAGGATCAGGCCGATGCCTGCCGCTTCGGCGGCCTCGGCGAGCAGCCGGTATCGGGCTTCGCGCGCGGCGGCAGGCAGGCCGGTCGATGGTTTGTGCCCCGACCAGGCGAGGACGCGATGGGCAATGCCGCGCGCCGCGCACAGCCTGGCCACGGCTTGCGCTTCCGCTGCCGCTTGCGGCCGCAATTGATGATCGATCGTTACCGCCAGCAATTTCGTTGCCGGGGCGTTACGGTCGAGATGGGCTTTGAGGAGGAGGAGAAGGGCGGTCGAGTCGCTGCCGCCGGACACGGCCGCAACAGCGCCGTTGGAAAAGTCGATCCGCGAAAAATCCGGAAGGTCAGGCTCGGTGTCGAGCATCATGCATGTCGCCCAAAAGTGGGCCCGGTTTTGGGGCAACGACATGCAAAGGAAAAACTAGCACGCCGCGAGCGCCCTTTCCTGCTTGACCCGCTCCTTGAGCGCGCCGGAAATATCGGGGTAGCGCTTGCCGATCTCGCTGAAAGTGGCACAGGCCACGTCGCGCTGCTTCAGCCCGACCAGTGAAACGCCGAGTTTCAGCAGCATGTCGGGCGCCTTCTTGGCCTTGGGATAGTCCTTGCTGGCAGCGAGGAAAATCTCGGCCGCATCGCGGTATTTCTGCTGGCCGAGCAGCGATTCACCGAGCCAGTAATGCGCGTCCGCCGCCTTGGCGTCTCTGGGAAAACGGGCGATATGGTCGCGGAAACCCTGTTCGGCGGTGCTGTAGTCGCCCGACAGGATGAACTGGTAAGAATTGCGGTAAAGCTCCTCCGGATCGTTGGTCGACGGGAGTGCCGCGACCACCGTATCATCGGATTTACCGGCCTTGTTGCCGGCTGCGCTGGCGCCGTTGGCTGGGGCCGTATTCTGCTGCGGCGCATTCGCTTGCGCATTGCCGTCGGCTTCGACGACATTGCCGTTTTTGTCGACGGTGATGGTGCCGAACGTCTTGGGCGGCGCGCCGGGGATCAGCTTGCCGGGATCGCCGTTGGGCGATTCGACGATGACGTCCTCGACGCTCTTGTCGCCGTCTGCCGCCTTGCCCGCATCGGCCGGAGCCGGCGTCCCCGGCGCCTCCGCCACGTTACTGTCGCCGTTGGGGCTGTCGCTGCTAGGCGCCGCCTCGGACTTCTTCTGCTCGGCCGGCTGCTGCGCGCCTTGCGGACCGCCTTCCAACTGCTGGAAGCGGAATTCGTTGTCTTCCTGCTGCTTGCGGATCTGCTCCTGCATCTGCAGGACCTGGAAATTGAGTTCCTCGATCTTGCCATTCATCTGCCGGAGCTGTTCCTCCAGCGCCGGAGTGCCGGTGCCATCCTGTTGCGCGAATTGAACCTGATCCGGCTTTTTCTTTTCGCCGAAAATGCCGGGCAGTTTGATCGTCGGCAGGTGGAAGGAAAAACCGCTTTCCGATGACTGCCCGGTGCCGTTTGCCCCGTCAGCAAGTGCCGCGATACTTGATACGAGCAGCAGCGCAAGCGTACCGCTCAAGACCGATCTGAAATGCATGTGCCTCTCGCCGTGAAACCATTGTTGCGCGCCTCTCATTCGAAGTAGACCAGTCAACTGGGGACTAGCCAGACGCTCTCGGCTCTTAACAGGACGTGAGACTTCGGCCAAATTTTGTTTGGAGCGAGCAGATATGAAAAAGGCGGCCTTTTGGCCGCCTTTCGCACCAAGTGTTGCATTTATGCCGATCAAGAACCGGCGCCGCCCAGGGTGGTTACGGCGCGGCGGTTCTGCGACCAGCAGGAGATGTCGTCGCAAACCGCGACCGGACGCTCCTTGCCGTAGGAAATGGTCTTCAGGCGCTGCGCCGAAACACCCTTGGCGACCAGGAAGTCGCGTGTGGCGGCAGCACGGCGGGCGCCGAGCGCCAGATTGTATTCGCGCGTGCCGCGCTCGTCGGCATGGCCTTCGATGACGATGGCATACTGCTTGTACTGGTTCAGCCACTGCGCCTGGCGCGACAGCGTCGTCTGCGCATCGGCGCGGATCGAGGACGAATCGGTATCGAAGAAGATGCGGTCGCCGATGTTGACGGTAAAGTCCTGGGCCGACCCGGGCGTTGCCGCGCCGGCGCCGTTGAGGCCGAGATCGGCGGCGCTGTTCGGCGTCTTCTTCGAGGCGCAACCGGTGATCGCGAGCATAGCGACCAGCGCGATCATGACCGGGTTTGTGGTAAGTGCTGCGATACGGCCCATGCCGCCTCTCCTTCGCAATTCGAGTGATTTCATTGATCGTCCAGTAACCACGTTTGGGTTAACCGGCGCTCAAGAAACACGGTTAAAATTTGGTTTCGGCTGCCGTCCGCAACCGTTCTGCCGAGGGGCGACAATGAGCGCGGACCGTAGGCGGAAATGCGGCCAAAACATGAAAAAGAGGGAATTGAGGAACTGAAGAACTGAGGAATTGAGGAAAGAGATCACCTCAGCTTCTCTCTGAGATTGACCAGCATTCCGTAGATGCGGGCATAGGATTGCAACCAATCGTCGCGTTGCGCCTGTGTGATGTACTCGAGGTCGAACGCATACGAAATCCAGGTCTCCACCTCACTGCATGATCCTATGGCCATCGAAATGAAGCGTGCGAATTCGGGCTTGGAGTGAGTCTGTTTGGCAAAGCCTTCGGCCAAATTGGCGCAGATCGCCTTGCTGGAACGACGTAGTTGATCGGCGAGCGCGTATTGCTCCATTTTCGGAAAAGCAAGCGTGGCTCTGTGTACCCCAAGGGAAACCGCATAGGCACGCTTATAGACTTCTAAATCCCTCGCGTGCTCGATGTAGACCCCTGCCTTCTCCATTCTTCAGTTCTTCAACTCTTCAGTTCTTCAACTCGTCAGTTCGTCAGTTCTTCAATTCCTCAGTTCTTCTTCCATCACTCCAGCAGCGGCGACCAGGCCGGATCCGAGGCGAAGTTCGCCGTCGGGATCGACTGTTCGTTGCGGCCGGTGAGATCGACCGAAACAAGTTTTGGTCCGCCATTGGAATCGCGGAAGAACATCAGCACCCGGCCGTTGGGCGCCCAGGTCGGCCCTTCCTGCTGAAAGCCGGTGGACAGGATGCGCTCACCCGAACCGTCGGTGCGCATGACGCCGATCTGGAATTCGCCGCCGGTCTGCTTGGTGAAGGCGATGAGATCGCCGCGCGGCGACCACACCGGCGTCGAATAGACGCCGTCGCCGAACGAGATGCGGGTCTGGCCCGAGCCGTCGGCGCCCATCACATAGATCTGCGCGCGGCCGCCGCGATCCGAGGTGAACACCACCTTGCTGCCGTCAGGCGAGTAGGACGGTGAGGTGTCGATGGCGGTCGAGTTGGTGAGCCTGGTCGTCGAGCGGCTTCTCAGATCCATGGCGAAGATGTTGGAATTGCCGTCATCGCGCAGCAGGCTCATGATCACCTTCTGGCCGTCGGGCGAAAAGCGCGGCGCAAACGTCATGCCGGGGAAATTGCCGACCAGCTCGCGCTGCCCCGTCTCGATCTGCAGCAGGTACACCCGCGGCTGACCGCTTTCATAGGACATGTAGGTGATTTCCTGCCGGTTCGGCGAGAAGCGCGGCGTCAGCACGATCGATTTGCCGTTCGAGAGATAGCGGACGTTGGCGCCGTCCTGGTCCATGATGGCAAGCCGCTTCTTGCGCGCATTCTTGGCACCGGACTCGTCGATGAAGACAACGCGCGTGTCGAAATAGCCCTTCTCGCCGGTCAGCCGCTCGTAGATCGCATCGGCGATGATATGGGCGACGCGCCTGGTATTGGCGTCGTTGGCGAAGAACTGCTCGCCCGACATCTGCTGGCCGGCAAACGTGTCCCACAACCGGTACTGGGCGCGAATGCGGCCGTCAGCCTCCTTGCCGACACTGCCGGTGACCAGCGCCTGCGCATTGATCACCTTCCAGTCTTCGAAGCGCGGCGTGGCATCCGGATTCGAGATCTTTTCAATGAAAGCGCTTTTGTCGATCGGCGCGAACAGGCCGGAGCGTTTCAGGTCGGCACTGACGATGCCGGAAATCTCGGCGCCGAGGGCATCGCCGCCCTGGAAGTCCGTGATGGCGATCGGCAACGGCTCGACATTGCCCTTATCGACGTTGAGCTCAACGAGCGCCCGCGCCGGCAGGGTGACAGCAACGGTCATACCCAGCGCCATCGCTGCGATCGTCAGGAGCGGCTTGAGGATGGATTTCATGTCTTCTCGCTTCTCTTCGCTGATTCTGTGGGAGCCGGGCCTAAAGACCGAGCATCTCCCTGGGGTCAAAAGTGACCCGAACGTCGGACCAGATGTCTTGCTTGCCCGCTGGAACCTGCAGGCCGGCCACATCGCATTTCTGAACCGCGCGCACTGCGCTTTCGTCAAACGGGCGGTTTCCGCTCGACTTTTCAACGCTCGGCCGGCCATCCAGCTTGCCGGAGGCGTCCAGATTAAACCGGACCACGACGACGAAATTCTCCGAACCCTCGAGCCCTGCCGGAAGCGTCCAGCAACCACCAAGCTGGGCCTCCAATGCCCCCTGCTCCGATTTCGAAAGCTTCTGGCCCTGATCCTTCTCGCCGCCGAGCGATGCCTGCTGGGTCGAGCGCTTGGCGCCGCCGCCCGACGGCTTGCGCTTGTCGAGCAAAGCCGAAATCTCGTCGGCGTTGAATTGCTTGTCGTCCGATTTCGGCTTGGATGAGGCTTCCTTGACCGGCTTGTCGGCGTCCTTGCGCTCCGGTGCCTTGGCGCTCTCGGCCTGGGCCGGCTGCGGCTTTGGCCGAGCCTCGGGTGCTGGCGCCGAGTCCGGAAGCTGCGCCTCCTCGGTTGGCGGTTGCTTGGCAATCGCCTCGGCGACGGCATCCGGCTTGACCTCGGGCTGCGGATCGATCGCGGCAGTCTTGTCCTGCGGCGGCGTGGGCGTCGGCTCCTTGGCCGGCGTCGGCTTGGGCTCGGTCTGCTTGACAGGTTCGGGCTTGACCTCTTCCTTCGGCTGCGGCACCGGCGCCACCTCCGTAGCGGGAATAGGCTTCGGCTCTTCCTTCGGCTTCGGCACGTCCTCGGGCTTGGGCTTTTCGACCGGCGTCGGCGCGGGTGGCGGAGCCGCCGTCATGTCGACTGGCTGGGGCTTGGGCTCAGGTGTCGGCGGCTTGTCGGTGTCGACGCTGTTATCGCCGACTTTCTGGGCATCGGGAACGATGTCGGGACGCTGCGTCGGTACCGGCGCCGGCTTGTCGTGCATTACAGCCTTCTTGTCGCCTTGCAGGACCTGTGCCGTCGCTTCCATCGGCACGATCTCGACCGACACCGATTCCGCATCGGACGCAGGCATCGCGGGCGGCGAGGACAACGTGAACAGCCCGAAGGCGATCGCCACCGTATGCAAGATCACCGATGTGGTGAGGCCGGTCCTCATCTTGCGTCTACTGATCCTGTTCCTGCAGTGAAACCAGGCCGATATTCTTGTAGCCAGCAGCCGAGATGCGGGCCATCACCTTCATGGCAGTGCCATAGTCGGTGGACTTGTCACCCCTGATGAAAATGCGCTCTTCATAGCCGGTCTTCGAGATCGCCTGCAGCTTTGCCACCAGCTCCTCGATCGGGATCTCGGTTTCCTGGAGGTAGATCTGACCGGCCGAGTTGATGGACACGGTTATAGGCTGCGTATCGGCGTTCATCGCTTTGGCCTGGGTATCCGGCAGGTCGATCGGCACGCCGACCGTCAGCAACGGCGCCGCGACCATGAAGATGATCAGCAGCACCAGCATCACGTCGACCATCGGCGTGACGTTGATCTCCGATATCAAGGCGTGATGGCGGCCGCGCCGCCTGTGGCCGCGCCCGCCGCGTCCTCCGCCACCTGCGCTTACGGACATTCCCATGATCGTTCCTCAGGCCTTCTGCGCGACTTTTTCATCGATTTGGCGCGAGAGTATGGCGGAGAACTCATCCGCGAACCCTTCCATGCGCACCGCGATCTTGCTCGCGTCGGACGACAGCTTGTTGTAGGCGATGACGGCTGGGATGGCGGCGAGCAGGCCGATGGCCGTCGCCAGCAGCGCCTCGGCGATGCCGGGCGCGACCACCGAGAGGCTGGTGTTCTTCGAGGCGGCGATCGCCTGGAACGAGGTCATGATGCCGATAACCGTGCCGAACAGGCCGATGAAGGGCGCCGCCGAGCCGGTGGTGGCGAGAAAGCCGAGCCGCCCTTCAAGCTTTTCCATTTCACGGGTCAGCGCCAGATCCATCGCCTTGTCGATGCGGGTCTGCAGGCCGAGCGGCGATTTCGCGCCCTTCTCGAAGCTTTTCTTCCATTCGCGCATGGCGGCGACGAAGATCGCGCTCATGCCGGTCGTCTTGCGGTCGGCGAGCGTGCGGTAAAGTTCTTCCAGCGACTGTCCCGACCAGAACACCTGTTCGAAGCGGTTGAGCGCCAGCCGCATGCGGGCATAGGCGACGAGCTTGTCGACGATGATCGCCCAGGTCCAGATCGAGGCACCAAGCAGCCCGATCATGACCAGCTTGACCACCCAACCGGCCTGCATGAACAAGGCCCAAATCGATAAATGCGCGCCCGGTTCGGCGAGAGCGATGTTTTCCATGTTACGTCCTTAAAGATTTTCCGGGCGTGGCTGGCGGCTGGCCCATGGGCATCCCTTGTGGTCCGTTCGCGTTAGGCTTGCGGAATAACCCCAAATGCACCGTTGGCGGCCTTTTCGGGGCAAATATTGGTGAAAGGAAGGCGCTTGGATTCTCCCAATCTTAACCAATCCCTTCATGGACCGTTATGGTTAAGGATGGGTTAGGACGTACAGCGCGGCGCATTGCCGCGCCCTGATAGGCCGCCTCGCGATTCTGGCCTGGACCGGGAGCTCCGGGATCGTCCGCCTCTGAACCTTTATTTGCGCGTTCTGGGCATGAAGGCTGCGATCCAGTCCTTGGGAAAGCGCCGCGGCCGCCCGTTCTCGCCGACGATCGCCGCTTCGACACGCGCCTCGACCAGCACTTCGCTGCCGCGCTTCAACTGTTGCGCCATGACGATGCGGGCGCCGGAAATCTCGTCGGTGCGCGTATCGATGGTCAGGATGTCGTCCATGCGGGCCGAACCGCGGAAGTCGATCTCCATGCGCCGCACCACCCAGACTATTTTCTCGCCATGCTTGCCGTCGGCAAGCTCGGTGTGGTGGACGCCGGCCAGCCGCAGATAGTCGGAACGGCCGCGCTCGAAGAATTCGAGATAGCGCGCGTGGTAGACGACGCCGGAAAAATCGGTGTCTGCATAATAGACCCGCGCCATCAGTCGATGGCCGAATTCCGTCAGCGCGCCGGAAAGTCCGGCGGACAATGCCGATTCACCGTGATCGTCCATTGCGCTGTCCTTTTGGCCCGACAGGCCCTGTTTCAAGCAACACCTGTTTTGCGCATAGACCGGCGATGATCAAGACCTGGAGGGCTGGGCCGGGGAACTGCCAGCACCGAAGCCATAAGCAGCGGAACTTACGGTTCTTCCTGGAACAGGCTGATCTGCTGCTGCGCCAGGTCCTTTGGCGCGTCGAGGCCGAGATGCCGCCAGGCATTGGCCGCCAGCACGCGGCCGCGCGGGGTACGCATGATGAAGCCTTGCTGGATCAGAAAGGGTTCGATGATGTCCTCGATGGCATCGCGTGGCTCGGAAAGCCCGGCAGCGATGGTCTCGATGCCGACCGGCCCGCCGCCGAAATTCCGGGCGATCATCGACAGATAACGGCGGTCGAGCGCGTCGAGGCCGAGCCCGTCGACCTCCAGCCGCGTCAGCGCCTCGTCGGCGACCTTGCGGTCGACATGACCGTCGCCGGCAACGCTGGCGAAGTCGCGCACCCGGCGCAACAGCCGGCCGGCGATGCGCGGCGTGCCGCGCGCCCGCCGGGCGATCTCCAAGGCACCGTCGTCGCCGAGCGGCATGGCAAGGATGCGGGCGCCACGCCGCACGATCTGCTCGAGTTCCTCGACCGAGTAAAAATTGAGCCGCACCGGAATGCCGAACCGGTCGCGCAGCGGGTTGGTCAAAAGGCCGAGCCGGGTGGTGGCGGCGACAAGCGTGAAGCGGGCCAGGTCGATCTTGACCGAGCGCGCCGCCGGCCCCTCGCCGATGATCAGGTCGAGCTGGAAATCCTCCATCGCCGGATAGAGGATTTCCTCGACCGCCGGGTTGAGCCGGTGGATCTCATCGATGAACAGCACGTCACGGTCTTCGAGGTTGGTGAGCAGCGCCGCGAGATCGCCGGCCTTGGCGATGACCGGACCCGAGGTCGAGCGGAAATTCACGCCGAGCTCGCGCGCCATGATCTGCGCCAGCGTCGTCTTGCCGAGGCCGGGCGGGCCGACGAACAGCACATGGTCGAGCGCTTCGCTGCGGCCCTTGGCGGCCTCGATGAACACTTTGAGATTGGCCCGCACCGCCGCCTGGCCGACGAAGTCGCCGAGCGTCTGCGGCCGCAAGGTCTGCTCGGCGTCCTCGCCGCGTCTGTCGGGAGCAATGAGCCGTGGCGAAAGGCTCATGCGAGCAGTTCCATACCGGCAATGGACCTTGCAGCCCGCTGGTCGAACGTGACCGTATGCGAGCAACCGAAATTTCGATTGTGCTCGGCTATCAGCGCATCAGCAAAGTCGACCTGGCTCGAATTCGATCGTTCGAGCGCGATCACGATGGCATCGAAATCCTCAAACACCAGCGTCTTGATCTTGAGCAATCTCTGGATCGCGGCCAGTATTTGCTCCTTTGGCTGCCGGTAACGCGAAAGCAGTGACCAACTGAATTCCACCAGCACAATCAAACTCACAAAGCCGAGCTTGTCGCCGCTGAGGCTCTTACCGAAGGCGAGAGACTTGGCCTGTTGCTCGGCATCATCGTTCAGCACCATTCGAAGCAGAACGTTGGTATCGATACCTATCGACGTCACGCGTCGCCCTCTTTTCCGCCCTGTGGCTTGTCACCAACAACGTGCTGGCCTACGGCCTCCCTCACAGCCGCATCGATCTCTTCCAGGGAAGCGGGACCGCCGGGTGGATCGCCGAGAAATCCGGCTAGGTCGGCGAAGTCGAGATTGCGCGGCGTCCCGACCAAATAGCCATCCATCACCGTCCAGGCGATCGTGTCGCCCGTCTTGAGCGACAAGGCGTCGCGGACGTCCTTTGGAATCGTGAGCTGTCCCTTGGAGGTCAGACTGGCATATGCGCCCATATTCTTACTCCTGCAAAAAATTCTTACCGACCAGATAGTAGTTGGAATTTCACTTTCCAGCAACGTCTCAGCGTGCCAGCTCCTTCAGCCCGAAGCGGATCAGCTTCGACGCGTCCGCCTCTTCGCCTGCCGTCTTCAGCGCCGCCGCCACCGCATTGGCGGCGGTGTCGCGCGAATAGCCGAGATTGACCAGCGCCGAGACGGCGTCGGTAATCGGCGCCGAGGCGACGCCCTCGCCGAGCTCCTGCTTCAGGCCGATAGTGCCGGAGGCAGTGCCCGCATAGGCCGGCGCCTTGTTCTTCAATTCGGTGACGATGCGCTCCGCCACCTTCTTGCCGACGCCCGGCGCACGGCTGACCATGGCGATATCGCGCAACGCAATCGCATTGGCGAGATCGGTCGGCGCCAGCGTCGACAGGATGGCCAGCGCCACCTTGGCGCCGACGCCTTGCACATTGTTCATCAACAGCCGGAACCATTCGCGCTCCAGCACCGACTGGAACCCATAGAGCCGCAGCATGTCCTCGCGCACATAGGTCTCGATGAACAGCACGACCGCCTCGCCCGGCCGCGGCAATGCCGCCAGCGTGCGCGCCGAGCAGTAGGCGACATAGCCGACGCCATGCACGTCGACGATGCAGAAATCCTCGTCGATCTCATCCAGCGTGCCTTTTAGCTTGCCGATCATTTGAGCGTGCCGATCATGCCGGGTGGGTTTCCGGAGAGATGATATCGAGGTCCGGGAAATAGCCGCGATAGCGCGCGGCATTGCGCGTCAGCAGGCGATGCCCGGCGACAACCGCATGGGCTCCAATAAAGAAATCCGGCAGCGTTCGTTCGCGAATGCCGCCGGCGCGGCGATAGCGGGAATGCGTGACACCGGCGAGGAAGGCTGCTTCCCACGGCAGGAATTCGCGATCCATCTTGAGCATGTCGGCTGCTTGACGAAGAGCCTGTTCGGTCGCAATCAACGGCGCGAGTTCGGACCAGACGATTGCATTGATAACAAGTGCGCCGTCGCGCCGGCATGCGGTAATCGCGGATGCCGACCATTTCGTCTCCCGTCCGGCAGGACCCCAAACGTCGATCAGGACATTTGTGTCAATCAATGTCGAGATCTTCACGTGGGCCCCTCAGCCATTCCATATATTCGTCCGTCGTCATGCCTCCCAGATCCAGCGTACCGGCCATACGATCGAGCATCTGGCTGAATCTGCGCGAGGCTTCCTCCTCCGACATGTTTTCGTCGACGGCTATGACACGAGCCCCGTCCTCGGTGGGGACGAACTCCACCTCCGAGCCCGGGCCGATACCCAGATGATCCCGTATTTCCTTCGGGATGGTCACTTGGCCCTTGGTGGTAACGCGCATGGTAATACCTCGTTGGTATTACTTATTGCCCACTGGAGAACAAGTCAAGAACATACTTATCCGGCCAGCGCCGCCATCCTGTAGGCGATGCTCTGCCGGTGATGCGCGTGACAGATGGCGATAGCCAGCGCATCGGCGGCGTCGTCGCTGTCGAAAGTCGCCTTCGGCATCAGCACCTTGACCATCATGTGGATCTGTTTCTTGTCGCCATGGCCGACGCCGATCACCGCCTTTTTGACGGCGTTTGGCGCATATTCGGCAACGACAAGGCCGGCACGCGCCGGCACCAGCATGGCGATGCCGCGTGCCTGGCCGAGTTTCAGCGTCGCCGCCGCGTCCTTGTTGACGAAAGTTTGCTCGACCGCCGCCTCGTGCGGCATCGCGGCATGCAGGATCTCGGCGAGCCCGTCATGCAACTGGCAAAGACGCACCGCCAGCGCGGCCTTGTCGTCGGACCGCACCGTGCCGGAAGCGACGAAGCGAAGCGAATTGCCGAGGCTTTCGACTATGCCCCAGCCGGTGCGCCTCAGCCCTGGATCGATGCCGATGATGCGAATCGCTTCCCCCATCCGTCAACTTTAACCCCGGCGAGCAGCGATGCCAGCGAAATGTGAACAAACCAGAAACAGCAAGCCGAGTCTGGTTTAGAGAATGTTTGAGAATTCGCTCTGGCGAGACAGATAGCGTGGTTTTCGAGAACCGGAGCGGAGCGTACATAAGTACGCGAGCACCGGAAGCGCAGAAGGCTGCGCTAGTCTAGCCGTTTGAATAACTGTTGGCGCGAGCGACAGACGGTCCTCTGATCCTTTGGCGGATGTGACAGCCATCTCGGTTTCAACCGCGCAATGCTGCCGCAACGACGCTCTCCAGTGGCGTTGTCGGTCGACCGATCAGCCGGCTCATGGCGCCGCCGTCATCGAACAACGCTCCGCGTGAGGCTGCAATGTCGGCATCGGCCAGGATAGCGGCGAGATCGGCGGGCAGCCCGGCGCCTGTCAACACACCCTCATAGGCCGCCCCGGCAAGATCGTTGTAGGCGATCGCTTTGCCCGATTGCCGCGAGACCTTCGCCGCAAGCTCGGCGAGCGTGAAGGCTTGGTCCGCGGCGAGCTCGTAAGTCCTCCCTGCTTGATCCTCGCTCGTCAGCACCACGGCCGCGGCCTCGGCATAATCCTGCCGCGCCGCGGACGAGAAGCGCCCCTCATTTGCGGCGCCGATGAAGGCGCCGTGCTCCAGAGCCGCCGGGAGCGCCATCAGATGGTTCTCGGTGTACCAGCCGTTGCGCAGGATGACGGCGGGTAGGCCGGAGGCCGCGATGACCTCCTCCGTCTGCCGATGTTCGACCGCGAGCCTCGCGGGAGACGTGTCCGCATGCAGCATGCTCGTGTAAGCGATCAGCGAAACCCCCACCCGTTGGGCGGCCTTGATCACTGACCGATGCTGCGGCAAGCGGCCGCTGACTTCGGTCGAGGAAATCAGCAGCAGTCTATCGACGCCGGCCAGCGCCATCGGGAGCGTGTCGGGACGATTATAGTCCGCCTCCCGCACGACTACGCCGCGTTGGACAAGATCGCTGGCCTTTGCCGGATCACGAACCGCCGCAACGATCCGGCTGGCCGGAACTGTCTTCAGCAGTGCGTCGATCACGAGACGGCCAAGCTGTCCTGTTGCTCCAGTTATTGCGTACATCGTTCTGTCCATTTCGTGGTTGGATGGATTGAGAGCCTCAGATAGCGGCTCTCGTTACCATCGGAAACCACGTATCTTGTAGTTACCATCATTTTCTGGTAACCAACTGGAAACTCCCATGGAAGATGCGCGATGGTCCTCAGGATGCGAACGAAGGTGAAGGCGCTTCCCGGCTGCCCAATGTCGAGGTGCATGGCGCTGCTTGGCGGGTGCTGGACACCCGAGGTGCTCTGGTCCTTGAGCGACGGCCCGCGCCGGTTCTCCGAATTGCGCCGCGATATCCCAGCCATTTCGGCGAAGGTGCTGACCGGCAGGTTGCGCGATCTCGAGGAGCGCGGCGTCCTCGCACGCCACGTGATGCCGACATCGCCGCCGACCGTGGAGTATGAGCTGACGTCATTGGGGCAGGAGCTGCTCCCAGCGATCAGGTCTATCGTGGAGGTCGGATCGCGCCTGCTGCTGCGTGATTCTCCCCGCCTGATGATCGCGAGCCCATCCCTTCGCGGTTAGTCTAGATGGTCGCCGGAGTAGAATTATGAAACGTTCTCTCAGCCGCGGGCGAAAGCCGTGTTTAGCAGCGTGATCTGGTCTGAGACCGGATTGACGCGACGGCTCGACGGCGGCACCTCGGCGAGGCCGCCATAGATCTCCTCGTCCATCCGGCGCACCAGCGCCTGCAGCCGCAGCGAACGGTTGACGAGGTCGATGAAATCCTTCGGCAGCTCGGCCCAGCCGGGCGCCTCCTCATGCGCGGAGGCGGTGTCGAGACGCACCTTGGATTTTTCTGAGGCCACCTGATCGCGGGTCATCTCGCCGGAATTCGCCGCCCGCTGCAAAAGCAGCCACGAGGCGACCTGCATCAGCCTGGTAGTCAGCCGCATCGATTCGGCCGCATAAAGCGTCGCCGCCAGCCTCGACAGCTTCTTGGCCTCGGCGCGGCCCTTGCCGTCGAGATATTCGGCCGCCTGCTCGACCAGGCCCATGCCTTCCTGATAGAGCGGCTTGAAGGATTGGGAGAAAACCCGGCGCTCCGCCAGCTTGATGGTTTTCGCGCTCGCCTTCGAAGGCTCGTTCATCGCTACGCCCCTGCACTTGCCTGACAGCCGGCCGATTCGGCTCTTGGCCGCCATATCCGGCAGCCTAAACGACTGAAGCTTGAAAATGCGCTTCGCTGCCAGCGAAGGCAAGCACATGTTTAACAAACGGTTAACGGCCGCATTTAGCCGGAAGGACGCCCATGCCGGCGGACAAAAAAAGAGCCGCGGATAAGGCGGCTCTCAGGAGTTTAACAGGGAGGCGTCAAACAAAGTGGCTCCAACCACTCGGTAAGAATCCAGATCACTGGATGGACATAGTAAACGCCTGTAAAGCTTAACGAAGCCTTAACGCGGGGCATATTTCTTGATCAAGCGCCCAGCATCTGTGCCGTAACAGCACAGCTGACTGGCTAAGCTGCCGTTCTCACCACCGGCTGGAAAGTCGGGGCGACGCGCTTGCGCCATGTTTCCTCCAGGTCGTGACCGACATACCGAAACAGATCCGCTCGCCGCGCGACATCGTTCCGAAACAGGCGCCGCGGTAAACGCCCGCTCCTCGCAACGAGGCGGAGCAAACCTTGCGCTCCGGCAAATCATCAAATCTCTCAAGGAGCGAATAATGGACTGGTACTCGGCCGTTAAATTTCTGCACATCGTCTCGGCGATCCTCTGGGTCGGCGGCGGCTTCACGCTGATGCTGCTCGCGGTACGCGCCGACCGCGCTGGAAACGTCGAAGGCATGCTGCAGGCGATGCGCGCTACCGGCGAGCTCGGCAACCGGTTCTTCGCGCCGATGTCGATGCTGACATTGCTCTTCGGGCTCATCATGTGCGGCTTCTGGATCGGCTTTTCCGATCTGTGGGTGCTGATCGGCCTTGCCGGTTATGCGACGACCTTCTGCATCGGCATGTTCATCTTCAAGCCGACTGCCGACCGCATGGCAGGCATGATCGCCAAGGAGGGCGTGACGCCGGCAGTGCTTGCCCAGGGCCAGCGCGTCCTCAGCGCCGCGCGCTTCGACTATTCGGTGATGCTGGTGATCATCGCGGACATGGTGCTGAAGCCGACGCTGCACGACATCACCATTCTGGGCTGCATGGCGCTCGTACTGGCAACCGGCATTGCCCTGGCGCTTGGCAGGACGCGGCAGCTGCTGCCGAGTGCCGCCTGAGGTGTAAGGAATCCGGCGGCGGCCGAATGGGGCCGCCGTCTTACAGGAGGCCGGCGATGCCGTCCCACAGAAGCTTGACCGCGACGACTGCCACGGTCGCATAGGTGAAGGGATAGAACAGCTCCGGCCGCATCCGCCGCACCAGCCAGGCGCCGGCGATTGTCGACAGCGGCGCCAGCGGCATCAGCACCGCCGACGCGGTCAAATTGGTGGTATCGAACTGGCCGAGCGCGAAATAAGGGATGAGCTTCAGCGCATTGGTAACGGCGAAAAAGATCGCCGCGGTGCCCGACAGCACCTTCGGATCGAGCCTGATCGGCAGCGCATAGACCTGAAAAGGCGGGCCGCCGACATGGGCGACGAAGCTGGTGAACCCGGCAACAGTACCCCAGAAGCCCGCAGCGACGCGGTTGGGCTCCGTCGCGTGGCCGGCACCGTGGCGGAGTTGCAAATAGAGCCAGCGCAGCACGAAGATCAGGGCAACCGCGCCGACGATCAGCCGCACCATCTCTTCGGTTACAAGTGCCGCCGTCAGCCAGCCAAGGGCGATGCCGATCACGGCGCCCGGCATCATGTCGGCCAGCATCTTGCGGTCGAAGATGCCCCACCACGTCCACACCGAGACAATGTCCATCAGGCACAGAATTGGCAGAAGAATTGCGGCAGCCTGAACCGGCGGCATGGTCAGCGCCATCAACGGCACGCCGACAAAGCCGACGGCGCCGCCGAAGCCGCCTTTCGACAGGCCGACGAGGATGACGGCCGGAATGGCCGCGGCATAGAACCAGGGATCGACGAGCAGGCCTGACATGGGAAAGGACGCTGGAGGGAAAGTGATCTCTGGAATAAACCAGAAATGATCGGACCGCGACCGCAAATACTTGGGCCACGCCACCGAACCCGTCACATGTTTGGCATGTCGAGCGGTGGCGGGCGTCTCCGGATCGGCTGCGCCTTGATGATGGCCGTGCTGGTTTCGGCCTTGTCGGCGATGCGGTCGAGAATCCCGTCGAGCTCGCCGATCGAGCGGACGAACAGCCGGGCAACGAAGCAGTCATCGCCCGTCACCTTGTCGCATTCGCCGAATTCCGGGATTTCCTCGATCAGCTTCTGGACGATGTGCAGCTTGCCCGGCAATGGCCGGATGCGAACGATCGCCTGCAAGGCGTAGCCGAGCGCCTGCGGATTGATGTCGATGGTGAACGCGCGGATGACGCCGCGATCCTCTAGCCGCCGAAGCCGCTCCGAAACGCTTGGCGACGACAGCCCGACCTGCAGCGCCAGTTCCTTCAGCGAGGTCCGTGAATCCTTGACCAGGATATCGAGGAGCTTTCTGTCGAGCTCGTCCAGCATTTTACAATTCCAAGAAAAAGCCGATGTTTACCTAATTTAATGAGGTTCATCATGCATATCACCAACTAGAAGTGATGGAAAGACCCGATCCGCTGTGGGATTATAAAATCTCAACGGATTTCAGGAGCATCCATGGACAACACGGTACGCGGCACGATCGAAATGACGGCGGCGATGGCGATCCTCGGCACGATCGGCTGGTTCGTCGTGCTTTCCGGCCAACCCATCATGGACGTGGTGTTCTGGCGCTGTGCTTTCGGGGCGGTAACGCTGCTGATCATCTGCGCGGCGCTGGGACTGCTGCGCGGCAGGCTGTCGCTTCGCATTGTCGCGATCGCGGCGCTCGGCGGTGCTGCCATCGTTATCAACTGGCTGTTGCTGTTCAGCGCGTTTTCCCGCGCGTCGATCTCGATCGCCACGGCTGTCTACAATACGCAGCCCTTTATGCTGGTGGGTTTTGGCGCGCTCTTCTTCTCCGAACGGCTGACGGTGACCAAGCTGACCTGGCTCGGCATCGCCTTCGCCGGCATGCTGCTGATCGTGCAGGCCGCGCCCGATGCAGGCGATCATGGTACGGATTACTTTACCGGCATTGCGATGGCGCTGGCCGCGGCTTTCTTCTGGGCCGTTGCGGCTATCGTCACCAAGAAGCTCAAAGGCACGCCGCCGCACCTGATCGCCCTGATCCAGGTCTGCGTCGGCGTTCTCATGCTGGCACCCTTCGCCAATCTCACCCACCTTCCCGTCGATGCGCGGAGCTGGGTCATGCTGGCGACACTCGGCATCGTCCATACCGGTCTGATGTACATCCTCATGTACGGCGCCATCCAGAAGCTGCCGACGCATCTGCAGGGATCGCTGTCCTTCATCTATCCCGTCGTCGCCATCCTCGTCGATGTCGTCGCCTTCGGCCATCGGCTGCATCCGGCGCAGATCGTCGGCGCCGCCGCCATCCTGGTCGCCGCGGCCGGCACGAATCTCGGCTGGTCGCTGTGGAAATCGAAGGTGCCTGCGTAGGGCCGCAAGCGACCAGGCGAGGAGAATTTCGGCCAACGGCAGTCATGCGCCGAGCCCTATGGAATCATTGACGGCAATCGTGATCCCCCTGCCGCCTGTTCAATCCCCGCACTTTGCTCTATGCCGCAATGCAACCATCTTCGCCCGGCATAGGCGATAACCGGGATCGAACACCAATGAATGACGCAACGCCGCCCAACCGCTGCCGTATCGTGCTGATCGCGCCGCCGAACGTGCCGGCCGAGCGCATCGCCGCGGCCTTCGACGGCGGTGACGTCGCCTCGCTCATTCTGCCGGAAAACGGTATGGACGAGGCCTCTTTCCAAGCCTTTGCCGAACAGATCGTGCCGGTGGCGCAAGCGGCCGGCATTGCCGTCATCATTGCCGGCGACACCCGCATCGCCGGCCGTGTCCAGGCCGACGGCATCCATGTCGAGGTCGGCAAGGACGAGCTCGCCGAAACGATCGAACACTTCCAGGCCAGGATGATGGTCGGCACCGGCGGCGCTAAGACCCGCGACGATGCGCTGGAACTCGGCGAGGTCAGGCCTGATTACATTTTCTTCGGCCGTTTCGGTTACGACAACAAGCCTGAGCCGCACCCCCGCAACCTGTCGCTCGGGCAATGGTGGGCGGACGTCATCCAGATCCCCTGCATCGTCATGGCCGGATCGGATCTTGCCTCGGTGGAAGCGGTCGCCGCCACCGGCGCTGAATTCGTGGCGCTGTCCAGCGCCGTTTTCACCGACGGCGTCGATCCGAAGATGGCGGTCGCCGCCGCCAACGCGCTGCTCGACGAAACCGCGCCGCGCTTCGAGGACTGACGTGCTCTCGCGGAAAATCCTTTTCAGCGCCTTTCTTGCAACGGCCGTGACGCAGGCGATAGCGGCGGAACCCGTTCCGCTGCCGCAGCCCAGGCCGGATTCCAGCGAACCTGCCGACAAGCCCATCGCCGCACAATTGCCGCAGCCCGCCACCACCGCCCCGTTGCCGTCGGCCGATACCATCAACCCCGACCGCTTCGGCGCAAAGCCGTCCGACGCTGCCTACGGCGCCTTTCAGCGCGGGCTCTACAAGACGGCCTACAACCTTGCGCTTTCGCGCGCTCAAAACGGCGATCCGGCGGCACAGACGCTGGTGGCCGAGATATTGTCGCGCGGCCTCGGCGTGCCGGTCGACGCGGCAGGGGCGGCGAAGTGGTATGCGCTTGCCGCCGAGCAGGGCGTGCCGGAATCGCAATTCCAGTATGCGCTGATGCTGCTCGACGGCCGCTACGTCAAAAAGGACGAGAAGGAAGCCTATGCGCTGATGCAGGCCGCCGCCGAGGCCGGCAACCGCCTGGCGCAGTTCAATTTTGCGCAGCTGATGGTCGAACAGGAGCCCGGCGATGCCGGTATTGCCAAAGCCGTGTCCTATTACGAGCGCGCTGCCGCGACCGGGCTTGCCGACGCACAATATGCGATGGCACAGGTCTACGCCAATGGCGCCGGCGGCAAGCCGCGCGACGATGTCCGCGCCCGCGGCCTGCTGGCACAGGCCGCGCGGCAGAACTACGACACGGCACAGATCGATCTCGCAACCTGGATGATCGAGGGGCGCGGCGGCGCCCGCGACCTGAAATCCGGCTTCAACTGGATGAAGCAGGCCGCCGAGGGCGGCAATGTCGCCGCCCAGAACCGTCTCGCCAAGCTCTACATGAACGGCATCGGCACCGACCCGGATCTGATCCTCGCCGGCGCCTGGTATGTTGTCGCCCGCCGCGCCGGGCTCATCGACCAAGAGATGGACGATTTCCTGCAGGGCCTGACCGACGAGCAGACGCAGCAGGCGCTGCAACGGGCCAACCGCCTGCCCTGACCGCGGTCTCGCGACTCATTGCACCAGGCTCATCAGGCGGACTCATTGCGTATGATCGAGCACGACCTTGCCGAAGGGAGAGCCGTGTTCAAGGTACCGAAAGGCTTCGGCGGCCCGGCTCCATGGCACGACCCGGTCGATCACCGGTCTCAACCGGTTGACGACAATGGCGCGGTTCATCGCCTCGAAGGATTCGCGTGAGCCCACCGGTATGCCTCGCGCCCGGACCTGCCGGCGGAAGATGTCGAGCGGGTTGATGGCGCCGTCACTGCCGCCGAGATAGCCGATGACGTTGATCTGGGCGCCGCGCGCCGCTGCCCTCAGCGATTGTGCAAAACTCTGCGGTCCGCCAACCTCGATGATATGGTCGGCGCCGCGGCCATCCGTTAATCCCAGCACGGCCGATGCCCAATCGGGGACGCTGCGATAGTTCACGCCATCCTGCGCGCCAAGTTGCTTTGCCCGCGCAAGCTTCTCGTCGCTGCTCGACGTCACGATGACGCGCGCCCCGGCAGCGGCGGCGAACTGCACCGCAAACAGCGAAACGCCGCCGGTGCCGAGGCAAAGCACGGTGTCGCCGGGTTTGACGCTGCCCTCCGTAAACAGCGCGTGCCATGCCGTCACGCCGGCGCATGGCAGCGTCGCCGCTTCGAGGTCGCTCAGATTGGCCGGCGCCAGCACCGCCGCCTGTTCGTCGAGCCGGGCAAATTCGCTGAGCAGCCCGTCGATTGGGCCGCCGCGTTGATAGGATGGCTCGGCCATGGCGAAACTGCCGCCGACCCAGCGCTGCCAGAACGTGGCGCAGACCCGGTCGCCGATCTTGAACCGGCTGACCTCGGCGCCGATGGCAACGACTTCGCCGACGCCGTCCGACAGCGGCACCAGCGGCAATGCAAACTTCGTGTGATAGCTGCCGCGAACGATCTCGGCATCGCGGTAGTTCAGCGCCGTCGCCTTGACCTTCACAATCATCTCCTGGCGCCCTGGCTCAGGCATCGGCCGCTCGACCATTCTGAGGTTCTCGAGGCCGCCCGGGCTCTGCAATTCGATCGCCTTCATCGTCGTTCCTTTCCAGCTGGGGTCCTGCCGGAAGAAAATCGCTTGCCATCCATCGGATTTCAAATTCATAATGTTCAGGATAATTATGCTTCTATGACATGTTCGGGTGTGTCGTGCTTGAAGAACTGAAAACACTGGCCCTCTTTGCCGAGGAGGGTTCGATTCAGAAGGTGGCGCAACGCCTGCCATTGACGCAGCCGGCCGTCACCCGCCAGATCCAGCGGCTGGAGGAGATGCTCGGCACGGAATTGCTCGACCGCCGGCTAAAGCCGTCGCGACTGACCCCGGCCGGCGTAGAGGTGCTGGCACGCGGCAAGGAAATTCTCGCCGCCGTCGCCGCGCTGAGATCATTCGCCAAGGGCGACGAGCCGGAGGGCCTGCTGCGGCTCGGCCTCGCGCATGGACTTTGCGACAAAGCCGTGGCCGCCGCCATTGGTGATGCCGTGGCCCGGTTTCCGAAGGTCTCGCTGCGTCTGAAGAGCGGCTGGAGCCTTGAGTTGGCCGACCAGCACAAGCGCGGACAGCTTGACCTCGCCGTCATCCTGGACGGCAGCAATTCCAAAGCTGGCGACGGCGTTGTCGGAACCGAGGCCCTCGGCGTCATCGCTGCCGAAAGCACTGTCCGGCAAGCCGACGTCAAGACCATGCCCTGGATCCTCAGCCCTGAGCCTTGCGACGCGCGCCGGCGGCTGACGGCTGCCCTTGCTGAGGGCGGGAACAGATTGACTGTCGGCGCCGAGATTCAGGACAGCGCGCTGCAGATCGACTGGGTTCGTCGAGGCCAAGGCCTTGGCCTGCTGCCCAGGCGGCTGCTGCGGGAAAAGCTGCCGCAGGGCATTGCCCTGGTCGACGCTCCCGGCCTCGAGCTGTCGCTGCGAATTGTCGTCCTGCGTTCGCCGCACCTGCATCTTTTGAGAGAGGTCGCCGACGCAGTGACCGAGGCCGTCACCGCGACTGTCAGGACGGACTGAGGCCGCCACGCCGCGCTGCCGGGCCAGCTTCGTTCCCGCTTCATCGGAAGGCGCTCCTTGCCTCTGCTGGCGATTTGTGGTCTTGGAGGCGCCAAATTGCCCTTTGCGGCGATCATCTCATTTCCGGATCACCTCACCATGGCCAAGATCAATGGCAACGAAATCCGTCCCGGCAACGTCATCGAGCACGATGGCGGCCTTTGGGTGGCGGTCAGGACCAACACCGTCAAGCCCGGCAAGGGCGGCGCCTACAACCAGGTCGAACTCAAGAACCTGATCAACGGCACCAAGCTCAACGAGCGCTTCCGTTCGGCCGAGACGGTCGAGCAGATCCGGCTCGATCTGAAGGATTTTTCTTTCCTCTACGAGCAGGGGGACGCGCTGGTGTTCATGGACACCGAAAGCTACGAGCAGCTCGAATTGCAAAAGGAGTTCGTCGGCGATCGCGCCGCCTTCCTGCAGGACGGCATGATGGTGACGGTCCAGCTCTATGACGAAAGGCCGATCGGCATTTCGCTGCCCGACCAGGTGACGCTGACCATCACCGAGGCCGACCCGGTGGTGAGGGGCCAGACGGCAGCCTCGTCCTACAAGCCGGCGATACTCGAAAACGGCATCCGCGTGCTGGTGCCGCCGTTCATCGGCTCGGGCGAGCGCATCATCGTCGATACCAACGAAATCACTTACGTGCGCCGCGCCGACTAAGGCGTGATCCCAAAGAGTTGCAGACTTTTTGGATAAGATGATGCGTCAAGGCAAATAGGCGCAGCGACAGGAAGAACAGCAATGGCGCGTTCCGCGATCCTCAATGTCATGGTCCAGGCCGCAATGAAGGCCGGCCGCTCGCTGTCGCGTGACTTCGGCGAAGTGCAGAACCTGCAGGTCTCGATGAAGGGGCCGGGCGACTATGTCAGCCAGGCCGACCGCAAGGCCGAAGACATCGTCTTTGCCGAACTCTCCAAGGCGCGGCCCGGCTACGCCTTCCTGATGGAGGAACGCGGCGTGATCGAGGGCGACGACGGCCAGCACCGCTGGATCGTCGACCCGCTCGACGGCACCACCAATTTCCTGCACGGCATTCCGCTCTTTGCCGTTTCGATCGCGCTGGAGCGCCAGGGCCAGATCGTCGCCGGCGTCGTCTACAATCCGGCGATGGATGAGCTCTATACCGCCGAGCGCGGCGGCGGCGCTTTCATGAACGACCGCCGGCTGCGCGTCGCCGGCCGCACCAAGCTGGTCGATGCGGTGATCGGCTGCGGCATGCCGCATCTCGGGCGTGGCCAGCACGGCAATTTCCTCATCGAGTTGCGCAATGTCATGGCCGAGGTCTCTGGCGTCCGCCGTCTCGGCTCCGCCTCGCTCGATCTCGCCTACGTCGCCGCCGGCCGCATGGACGGGTTCTGGGAAACCGGCCTGTCGGCCTGGGATGTCGCCGCCGGCATTTTGCTGATCCGCGAGGCGGGCGGTTTCGTCTCCGATTTCGCCGGGGGACAGGATGTGCTGAACGCCGGTTCACTGGTCGCCGGCAACGAACTCATCCAGCGCGCGCTGTTGAAGACTATCAAAAGGCCACTCTCAGCCGGCTGATACAGGCACGCCGCGCTGAACCGCCGCAGTCGCAAAACCGCAACCAAAGCTTGAAATACTGTCCCGCGGCCGCCCAGATAAGGTGGCGCAGGATCATCGATGACGAACAGCCGGCCCCAACCCCAGAGCGAACTCTCCCAGCTCGACATTCCCTTTATGGGGCGCTGGCATTACTCGCGCGCCGAGATCATCGCCGACGGCATTGTCCACGCCGTGGGCATCGTGCTGGCGATCGCTGCCGGCTCGACGCTGCTGGCACTGGCCGCCTATCGAACCGGCCCCGGCGAATACGTCGCCGCCGCCTTCTATGTAGTCTCGCTGCTCACCGTGCTGTCGGTTTCGCTGGCCTACAATGTCTGGCCGGTGTCGTCGCCGGCAAAATGGATATTGCGGCGCTTCGACCATGCCGCGATCTATCTGCTGATCGCTGCCACCTACACGCCTTTCCTAGCCCAGCTCGGCGGCTCGCCGCAGGCCGTTTCCATGATCGTCCTGGTCTGGACCGCCGCGGCGGTCGGCATCGCCATCAAGGTCTTTCTTCCCGGCCGTTTCGACCGGCTGGCGATCGTGTTTTATCTGGCTATCGGCTGGAGCGGCATCGTTCTGGTGGAGCCGCTCGTGCGGACGCTGCCGGCGACATCGATCGCGCTCATCGTTGCCGGCGGCATCGTCTACTCCTGTGGCGTGATCTTCTTCGCCTGGAAGGGCCTGCGTTTCCACAATGCGCTGTGGCATGGCTTTGTCGTCACCGGCGCCGGCCTGCATCTGGCCGCCATGGTCGACTGCCTGGTCATCAACCGGCTTTGACCTCCGGTCGCGGACAGTGGCAATATTGCCAAGCGCCATTCAATTTCGTCACAATTCCGTTTAGAGTCGCAAACACAAATTGATCGGCGGCGACGGCATCGGAAACGGGGCACGGATGACTCTTCTCAGATCCTTCGGCATGGGCAGGCGCTCCGACGTTCTGATCTACGACCCGCACAAATTGTCGAGCCCGCAGGTGTTTCTGCTGACCATGGTGATCTTTCTGTTCATCGTGGCCTTCATCGCCGCCATCCTGACCCGCCAGATCTCGACCGCCTTCGTCACCAATCCCGGCCTCAACGGCCTGATCATCGGCGTGCTGGCGGTCGGCATCCTGCTGGCCTTCGTCCAGGTCGGCCGGCTGTTCCGCGAGGTGCGCTGGGTCAACTCGTTCCGCGCCGGTTCCGAAACCACCGAACCGGTGTTGCTGGCGCCGATGAAGGCGATGATCGGCCGCTCCTCGACGATTGCTTTCTCGACCAGTTCGATGCGCACCATGCTGGATTCGATCGCCACCCGCCTCGACGAAAGCCGCGACACGTCGCGCTACCTTGTCGGACTGCTGGTGTTCCTCGGCCTGCTCGGCACCTTCTGGGGCCTGCTCAACACGATCGGCTCGATCCGCGAAACCATCGAGTCGCTCGATCCCGGCACCGGCGATGCCGCGGCCGTGCTCGAATCCCTGAAGCAGGGGCTTTCCGCTCCGTTGGCCGGCATGGGCACCGCCTTCTCGTCCTCGCTGTTCGGCCTCTCCGGCTCGCTGGTGCTCGGCTTCCTCGACCTGCAGGCCGGCCGTGCCCAGACGCGCTTCTATACCGAACTCGAAAACTGGCTATCCTCGGTCACCGACCTGTCCTCCGACATCGTCGTTGCCGACGCGGCCAAGACCGAACCCTCCGAGGAAATCCGGCTGTTGTCGGAAAAGCTGCGCACCCTGCAGGAGAATGGCGGCGGCTCCAATCCGCGCGTGGCCACCGCCATGGCCAATCTCGCCGACGGCATTTCCGGCCTAGTCAAGAACATGCGCTCGGAGCAGCAGATCATGCGCGACTGGGTCGAGGCCCAGTCCGACGAGCAGAAGGCGATGCGCAACACCCTGGAGAAGATCGCCGACGCCTTGAAGAAGCCTGGAGTGCATTGACGTGGCGTTGGCACGAGGCCGGCGCTCCGACCGCCGCATCGATTACTGGCCGGGCTTCGTCGATGCGCTGTCGACGCTGCTGTTGGCGATCATGTTCCTGCTCACGGTTTTCGTGCTGGCGCAGTTCCTGCTCGGCCGCGAGATCTCCGGCAAGGACACGGTGCTCAACCGCCTCAACTCGCAGATCAACGAGTTGACCCAGCTTCTGGCGCTGGAGCGCTCGACGACGCAGGACAAGGAGGACACCCTTGCCAATTTGCAGGCGTCGCTGTCCGCGTCGGAGGCGGAAAAGAGCCGGCTCGAGCAATTGCTGGCGCAAGGCGCCGGTGCCGGCGATGCCGCCAACCAGCGCGCGACGGCACTTTCCGGCGAGCTCGACAGCCAGCGCCAGATCAGCCAGCAGGCGCTGAGCCAGGTCGAGATCCTCAACCAGCAGATTTCGGCGCTGCGCAGGCAGATCGCAGCGCTCGAACAAGCGCTCGACGTGTCCGAAACGCGCGACCGCGAATCCAACACCAAGATCGCCGATCTCGGCCGCCGCCTCAACGTCGCACTGGCGCAACGCGTGCAGGAGCTAAACCGCTACCGCTCCGATTTCTTCGGCCGCTTACGTGAAATTCTTGCCGACCGCGAGAACATCCGCATCGTCGGCGACCGCTTCGTCTTCCAGTCGGAAGTACTTTTCCCGACCGGCTCCGAGGTGATCAACGATGCCGGCAAGGTCGAGATGAAGAAGCTCGCCGATGCCATCATCGAATTGCAAAAGGAAATCCCGCCGGAGATCAACTGGGTGCTGCGCGTCGACGGCCACACCGACAACAAGCCGCTCTCCGGCACCGGCCGCTACCGCGACAATTGGGAATTGTCGACGGCGCGCTCGACGTCGGTGGTCAAGTTCCTGATCGAGAACGGCGTGCCGGCCAACCGGCTGGTCGCGGCCGGCTTCGGCGAATTCCAGCCGCTCGACCCCGCCGATACCGAAGAGGCGCGCAACAAGAACCGCCGCATCGAGTTGAAGCTGACCGAGCGGTGATCTGCAGGCCTTTGGCTTGTATCATGCGCCAGGTCGGGCCAGGTCGAGCCGGCTCAAGTCGGCGGCATTTAGGGCACTGGTGCGGCAGCGGCAAGAGCTGAAAAAAATTACCTTTTTTTAATTACACTTTGCCGCCATGGCCTTTTAGCCTTGGTCATGGGCCGAGAACCGCCGGCGGTGGAACCGCTCATCGCGACGCGACGGAACCTGACGGCCCGCGGCCGGAAGGCAGGACCCTCCCAACCACCGCCTTCCCCAGTAAAGGAGACGCAACCATGCGCTTCTTCGCTCCCAGGAATCTCAGGACTGCTACGCTCGCCACACTGCTCCTCGCCGTTCCGTTTGCTGGCGCTTACGCCGGCCCGCGTGCGACGGCCTTGATCAATCAGATCCAGAGCGTGGAGACGGGTATCCAGGGCGCCATCCGGGCGAACAAGCTAGAGCCGGGCGAGGCGCGCGACTTGCGCACGCAGGTCGCTCAACTCGATCGGGCCGCCCAGAGGGCCGCCCGCCGTGGAACGATGCCGAGCACGCAATATCAGCAGTTGATGGCGCAGCTCGACGATGTCAGCCAAAAGCTGCGCGCTGACACCGGCAGCGCCTTCCTCATCGGCAACGGCGCCGATGGCGGATACTATCCCAACGGCTATGGCCCAACTTATCCAGGCGGCTGAAATCGGCCGCAGTGCCCGGCGCTGTGGCAATTGATTTTGCGCATGATCCTTTTCCAGCTTTCGGTTCAGGGATCATGCGCTAGCCCAACGCCAGCGCAATCAGCGCCAGCACTGCCGGCACTGTCTGGATGAACAGGATTTTACGGCCCGCCGTCGCTGCGCCGTAAAGGCCGGCGATGGCGACGCAGAGCAAGAAGAAGACTTTGAACTGGAAACCGGCTTCGCCGAAGTAAAGCCCCCAGATCAGCCCGGCTGCGAGAAAGCCGTTGTAAAGCCCCTGATTGGCAGCAAGCACTTTCGAGGCACTGGCGAATTCCGGCGTCAGCCTGAATACCATATGGCCGCGCGGCGTGTCCCACAGCACCATCTCAAGATAGACGATGCAGAGGTGGATCACGGCCACCAGCCCGACCAGCACATTGGCGATCATGTTTCGTCTCCGCATCGCGGTCTGCCGCCGCCGGACGACATTGATCACGCACGCCACCGCTTCCACAAGATGCTTTTCGGCCGTTGCAGCTGGCAGTCGATGCGTCGATCGCGGACGGCTTCGGGGTTGCCAACGGTTTTGCATTGGTATCTTTTCCCGCCGTCAAATCAGCGGAACCCACAATGTCCTTTCAAAAACTCGACGACCTCGGCCACAAGCTCGAAGCGCTGGAACACGCCCTCGCCATCCTCGGCGCCGACGAGGCGACCCATATGGCGGTCGGCGGCGGCGAGAAGCGCGCAGAGGCAATGTCGGCGCTTGCCGGCATGCACCATGCCCGGGCGACTGCGCCGGAGATTGCCGACTGGATCGCGGCGGCCGAGCAGGAGGCGCTGAACGAAGAGCAGCAGGCCGCGGTCAGGGAATTCCGCCGGCAATACACCAACCTGACCTGCCTGCCGGTCGAGTTCGTCGAGCGCCAGACGACCGCGCGCATGCGCTCCGAGCAGCTCTGGCGCGACCTGCGCGCCAAGAACGACTGGGCCGGCTTCCTGCCGGCGCTGGAAGGCGTCGTGGCGCTGGTCCGCGAGGAGGCGGCCCTTCGCGCCGAGGTGCTCGGGCTCGAGCCTTACGACGCGCTGATGGAGCAATATGATCCGGGCAATCGCACCGCCGACATCACGCCTGTGTTTGCCGAGTTGAAGACCTTCCTGAAAGGCTTCGTGCCGGAGGCACTGGCCGTGCAGGAAGAGCGGCTGGCGAAACATCCGCTGAAGCCGCTTTCCGGCACCTACCCCTTGGACAAGCAGCGCGAGCTCGGCCTCGCCATGATGGCGGCAGTCGGCTTCGACCTCACCCACGGCTCGCTGTCGGTTTCGCACCATCCCATCTGCGGCGGCGTGCCGAGCGACGTGCGCATCACCACCCGCTACAAGACCTCGGATTTCCTGTCGGCGCTGATGGGCGTGCTGCACGAGACCGGCCATGCGCTGTACGAGCAGAACCTGCCGAAGGCGTGGGCGCACTGGCCTCTGGGCAGAGCGCGCGGCATGGCGGTGCATGAAAGCCAGAGCCTGTTCGTCGAAAAGCAGATCGGCCGCAATCCAGAATTCTGGCGCTGGGCGCTGCCGGTGGTCGAAAGACACCTCGGCGAGAGCTGGACGATCGACGACATCCTGCCGCATGTACACCGGGTCGAGCGCGGCCTGATCCGCGTCGATGCCGACGAGGTCACCTATCCGCTGCACGTCATCCTGCGCTACGAACTGGAGCAGGAGCTTGTCTCGGGACGGCTGGAAGCAGCCGACCTGCCCGAAGCCTGGGATGCCAAGATGCGCGATTATCTCGGCCTGTCGACATCAGACAATCCGGCTGACGGTCCGATGCAGGACGTCCACTGGCCGGGTGCCGCCTTCGGCTATTTCCCCTCCTACACGCTCGGCGCCATGATGGCGGCGCAGCAATGGGCGGCGCTGACCAGGGATCATCCTTCAGCCGACGAAGACCTCGCCAAGGGAGATTTCGCCGCGATCAACGACTGGCGCCGCAAAAGGATCTGGTCGCAAGGCTCGCGCTGGTCGACACCGGAACTGCTCGAACGCGCTACCGGCGAAAAGCTCGATGCCGCACATTTCACTGACCATCTGAAGAAGCGGTACGGGAACTGAGCCGCTTCGTCTATTCCAGGTTCTTGCCGCGGTGACTGCAGAAATCCGCGAAACTGGCCTTTACTTTGGTGGGAAAGCCTCTGAAAAAGGAGTTCTTCCAAGTTGGGCGAGCGTAGATGTCTGTCTGTTACAGTTTTCATAGGATGAAGTCTTTCTGGCCCCGCTTGGTATTTTTCATCTTATTGATCGGCCTGAGTTCTCCGGCCATGTCCGACGACATGGTTCTCAAGGGTCCGGCAGAAAGCTGGGTAAAGCAGCTTGATATTCCGGCTGCCGATCCCACCCGATCGGATCAAATCAAGAATGGCGTTTCATGGCTGCTCTCGGACGACCAGATCAAGCATCGCGCCGGCGGCTATGTCGAGTACTCGCGCACCGTCTATAAAATCGTCGACCGTCCCGGCCTGGATCGTGGCGCGAGTATCGATCTGCAGTTCGATCCGTCCCGGCACAAGGTCACGCTCAACCATCTTCACATCATCCGCGATGGTGCCGTTTTGGACCGGCTGGAAGGCGTCCAATTCGACATCTTCCGCAGGGAAAGAGACGCCGAGAAAGGCGTCTTCGACGGCTGGCTGACAGCACATGTCAACATCGATGACGTGCGTGCCGGCGACATCGTCGATTACGGGTCGACCTACGAAGTAACACCGCTGGTCGGCAAGGACCTTTTCTTCAAGAATTTCTCCACCGAATGGGAAGAGCCGGTAGCGCTTATCCGCACAAGCATCATTTGGCCTTCGGGCCAGCCGCTCCAGATCAAGACAAGGGGAACCCGACTCAAGCCTTCAATCTCCCCGACTGGGCCGGACACCACCTATCTATGGGAAATTCCAAACCCGAAACCGGTCAATGTCGAGGATAACCTGCCCGTGACCTATCCAGGCTGGGGCTCCATCGATGTCGCGTCTACCGCGAATTGGCAAAGTGTGGTCGATGCCGTTGCGCCCTATTACAAGCCAGCGACCGTTTTTCCCTCGGCTTTTGCCGCAAAGCTCGACGACATCGCTCTGCGGCATCCGGTGCCCGAAGACCGGATGGTCGAGGCAATGCGGTTGGTGCAGGACCAGATTCGCTATGTAAGCCTGTCGATGGGTGCCGGTTCCTACGTTCCACGTGATCCCGCGACGGTTATCCTGAGCGGGTTCGGTGACTGCAAGGACAAGGCCCTGCTGCTGGTTTCGTCGCTTGTGCGGCTTGGCATTGCTGCCGAGGTTGCCTTGGCCGATCTCGACGAGGGGCGGGCTCTGGACCAGCATCTGCCGGCGCTTCGCGATTTCGACCATGCCATCGTCAAGGCAAAGATCGGAGCAAAGACATATTGGCTGGACGCCACGAACTATCTTCAGGGCGGCAGGGCGCACAATCTCGCACAGCCTGACTACGGCTTCGCGCTGCCGCTTTCCAGCACCGGCGGGTTGGAGAAGATGCCGAGCCCTGTGCTTAGCAGCCCATCGATCCAGATCGCCGAGGAATTCGACTTTCCGCGGAAACCGGGCGATTCCCTCGTGCTGACGGTCTTCTCGACATATGAGGACGCCGATGCCGATTGGATGCGCGGCAATTTCGCCAGCCGGTCGCTGAGCGAGGTGTCGGACGCCTACCTGAAATACTACAACAAGCAATATCCGGGCATCCAAACCATCGCCAAGCCGGAAATCGTGGATCGGCGCGACGGCAACATAGTGAGCGTGAAGGAAAGTTATCGCTTGCCGGCGGAGGCGCTGGCGGCCAACGATCTGGCAAAGAATTTCCCGATCCGCGCGGCCGATCTCGGCAACAACTCTCTTCCAACCCCGACAATCGTCGAACGAACCGGGCCCGTCTCCCTCGGCCCCCAGTTCTACCGCCGCCACAAGGTGACCGTGCGCAACCTCAAGGCGAGGTTTTCCGGCGAGTCGATGAAAAACGTCGTGACGCCCTATCTGTCTCTCAAGGCGTCCTGGTCCAACACGCCCACCGAATTGCAAGTTGAATGGAACTTTCAGACGCTGGCGACTGAAGTACCGGCCAAGGCGATTGCCGATTATCTGAAAACCGTCGATGACGTCGCAGACCAGGTTCGCTGGCAGTACGATTTTACCTATGAAGAGCCGCCTGCCGATGTGCAGCTCAGCGATCCGGCAAAGGAGCAGCGACAGACCGTCGCCAGCATGCTTTTGTTGTCGTTGCTTGTCGGCGTTCCCCTGTTCATCGCCTATCGACGCGGCAAACGCCGAGCTTTCGGTAGCTGAAGAATCCCGGCGGCCGCTGGGGACCATGATCCCGAAAAGTGGATGCCGGTTTTCGGAAAAGATCATGGTCAAACAAGAAGATGGAGCCTCATCCCGATTTCATCGGGATGGAGCGATGCTACTCCGCCGCGCCCCTGAAAGCATTCGCCCCGGTATCGAACTGCAGCTTGGCCAGCCGCGCATAGATGCCGCCCTTGGCGACCAGGCTCTGATGCGTGCCTTCCTCGACGATGCGGCCGCCATCCATGACCAGGATGCGATCGGCCTTCAGCACGGTTGCCAGCCGATGGGCGATGACGATCGTGGTGCGGCCCTTCATCAGCCGGTCCAGCGCCGTCTGCACCAGCGTCTCGCTTTCGGCATCGAGCGCCGAGGTCGCCTCGTCGAGCAGCAGGATAGGCGCATCGCGCAGAATCGCGCGGGCGATCGCCACGCGCTGGCGCTGGCCGCCCGACAGCGTCACGCCGCGCTCGCCGACCTGGCTGTCATAGCCCTTTTCGAGTTTCAGGATGAACTCGTCGGCAAGCGCGTCCTTCGCCGCCGCCTCGATCTCGGTCTGGCTGGCGCCAGGTCGGCCAAAGCCGATATTGTCGCGCGCGCTCGCGGCAAAGATGGTGACGTCCTGCGGCACGATGGCGATGCGCGCGCGGATCGCGGCCGGATCGGCCTCGCGCAGATCGACCCCGTCGATGACGATCCTGCCGGCCTCCGGATCGTAGAAGCGCAGAAGCAGCGAAAACACCGTGCTCTTGCCGGCGCCGGATGGCCCGACGATCGCCACCGTCTCACCGGGTTTGACCTGAAAGCTCAGGCCATGGACGGCGGCGCGGTCGGGCCGGGCCGGATAGGAGAAGGAGACATCGTCGAAGCTGATCGCGCCTCTCGCCTTTGCCGGCAGCGGCTTCGGATCGGCGGGCGCCTGGATCGCGGGTTTCTCGGCCAGGATCTCGGTCAGCCGTTCGGCAGCGCCCGCTGCCTGGGACAGTTCGCCCCAGACCTCCGACAGGGCACCGAGCGCGCCGGCGGCGAACACCGAATAGAGCAGGAATTGACCGAGCGTGCCCGGCGACAGCGTGCCGTCGAGCACGTCCCGCGAACCGAACCACAGCACCGCCACGACTGACGAAAAGATCATAAAGATGGCGAAGAAGGTGAGAAAGGAGCGGGCAAAGATCGAGGCCCGCGCCGCTTCGAACGCTGCTTCCACGGCGGATGAAAAATACCCGGTGACAAGCTTCTCGTTGGTGAAGGCCTGCAGGGTGCGCACCGCGCCGATCTGCTCGCTGGCGTAGGCGGTGGCATTGGCCAGAGTATCCTGCGCCAGCCGTGACTTGCGCCGCACCGAGCGGCCGAAGGCGACCAGCGGCAGCACGATTAGCGGAATGGCCGCGATGACCAGGCCGGACAGTTTTGGGCTGGTGAAGACCATCATCGCCACGGCGCCAAGGCCGAGGATGACGTTGCGCAAAGCCACCGAGGCGGTGGCACCGACGGCCGATTTGACCTGTGTCGTGTCGGCGGCGAGCCGCGAGACGATCTCGCCCGACTGGGCTGTATCGAAGAACGAGGGCGACAGGGTGGTGACGTGGGCAAAGACATCGCGGCGGATATCGGCAACGACGCGCTCGCCGAGCGTGATGACGAAATAGTAGCGGCTGGCCGATGCCGCCGCCAGCACGGCGGCCATCACCACCAGCATGGCGAAATATTCGGCAATGAAGCTGGAATCGGAGGCGGAAAAGCCGTGGTCGATCATCCGCCGCACGGCCAGCGGCAGCGCCAGCGTCGTCGCCGCCGCGACGGCCAGAGAGACGATCGCGCCGATGACCATTTTGCGGTAATGGGTGATGTAGGGAAACAGGCGCTGCAGCGGCCTCAGCGAGCGCCTGCGCTCGTCTGCATCGCCGCTGATGTTCGCCATGACCGTTTCCTTTGGCCCTTTGAGGTTTGCGCCATCAATATGCGCTTGCCGCGGCCTTGTGATTCAATTCCGGCTGATGTATAGGCTCGCCGACCGTTTTAGAAGCCGTGGCTCCTCAATAGCTGCGGCTTCGAGTTTTAAAAAGGGGCGCATCGACGCAGGCTTCAGCCCGTCGGCAGCACCCGGCAAGCCAGGAACAGACCCATGAAGACCGATATCCATCCCGACTACCACACCATCAAGGTCGTCATGACCGACGGCACCGAATACATGACCCGTTCGACCTGGGGCAAGGAAGGCGATACGATGAACCTCGATATCGACCCCACCACCCATCCGGCCTGGACTGGCGGCCAGCAGACCCTGCTCGACCGCGGTGGCCGCCTGTCGAAGTTCAAGAAGCGTTTCGAAGGCTTCGGCCTCTAAGCCGCATTGGCGTTTCGCAGATCGAGAAACCCGCCTTCGTGGCGGGTTTTTTATTGCGAAAATACGGCCCTATTCGCCGACCAGCTCGCGCAGCGCCATCCGCTTGTAGGCGGCAACCAGCCTGTCGCCCTCTTGCCGCCCGACCGAGATCGCCAGCCGCATTGCGGCCTCGCCCATCTGCCAGATGAGAAACGCCGTCGTTTCCAGCGCTTCCGGATCGGCGGATGGCCGCAGCCGTTTCAGCACGGCTGTAAGGAATTCGGCGTTGGCCCGGCTATCGGCAAGCTCGAGTTCGCGTAGCGCCTTGTCGGCCTGCGTGCCCGACCAGATGTCGCGCATCACCGGCTCCGCCAGGAACATTCCGTAGTAGATATTCACCAGTTCCGAAAATGCCCGACGCAGGCCGTCGGCGTCATTGACCTCGGCTAGCGCTGCCGCAATGCAGGCCTGGCTTTCGGCGGTGTAGCGTTCGGCCAGCGCCCAGATGATCGCCCTCTTGTCGGGGAAGAACTGGTAGACCGAGCCGATCGACACGCCGGCCCTCTCGGCCACCTCGCCCATGCGCATGGCGTCGCTGCCTTGCTCGGCGATCAGCGCCGAGGCGGCGGCCAGCATGCGCTCGACCCGCTCGCGGCTGCGCTGCTGGCTCGGCGCCCGGCGCGGCGATGCGATCTGCTCGTTGCGGGAACCCGGTGCAGCGGTGCCTTCCATGACTGTCTCCAGACGAACAATCAACAAATTGCCTTGACTCGCAAAATACGAGGGTTTATCACGTTTTGCAAACATGAGGATTATTCACATTTGTGGACGTGCCAATCAAATTGCTCGAACCCCGAAACCGGAGGAACTGATATGATCATGAAACTGCTTCCCACCCTCACCTTCGTCGCTGCCATTGGCTCAGGCGTTGTCGGCGGCGTTTTCTTCGCCTTCTCCAACTTTATCATGCCGGCGCTCGCCCGCTTGCCTGCCGGAGGCGGCATCGCCGCCATGAATTCGATCAACATCACCGTGATTACGCCGGCATTCATGACCGCGCTTTTCGGCACCGGACTGGTCTGCCTTGTCCTTGCCGCCGGCGCTCTTATCGGCTGGAGCCAACCGGGTGCATTCTGGCTCCTCGCCGGCGCCCTGATCTATCTCGTCGGCAACCCGATCGTGACGATGATGTTCAACGTGCCGCTCAACAACGCCCTGGCCGCCGTCGATCCGGCAAGCGCCAACGGCGCCGCCGTGTGGGCCACCTATCTCAAGGACTGGGTGATGTGGAACCATGTCCGCACCATCACCGCCATCCTGGCGCTGGGCTGCTTCATCTTCGCATGGCGGTGAATGCAGGATGGAAGCGTAAAAGGCCTTCAGGCAGGGTCTTTTGGCTTATGGCCCTTGCGATCGGCATGGCCGAGATCGCGATCCGGATCAATGACGTCGCGAACCAGCTGCTTGAGCTTTGCGGCGTCGGGAAAACCGCCGTCACGCTTGCGGTCCCAGACCAGCGTGTCATTGCAGGAAATGGTGAAGATGCCACCGGTGCCGGGCACCAGCGTCACTTCGCCCAGATCGGTGCCGAAGGTCGACAGCAGCTCCTGCGCCATCCAGCCGGCCCTGAGCAGCCACTGGCACTGGGTGCAATAGGTGATGCGGACTGTGGGCAGCGCCTGTTGGATCATGCCGCGCTGAGCTTCGCCAAGGTCTCCTCGTCGACCTCGAAATTGGCGTAGACGCTCTGCACGTCGTCGTCGTCCTCGAGCGTCGCAACCAGCTTCATCAGCGATTGTGCCCGCTCCTCGTCGACCGCGATATTGGTCTGCGGCTTCCAGATCGGCTTCACCGATTCAGCCTCGCCGAGCGCGCCTTCCAGCGCCTTCGACACTTCGCCGAGATTCTCGAAGGCGCAATAGATCGTGTGGCCGTCCTCGTCCGACTGGACATCGTCGGCGCCGGCCTCGATCGCCGCGTCCATCACCTTCTCGGCGCTGCCGGCCGATGCCGGATAGTAGATCTCGCCGACGCGGTCCCACATGAACGATACCGAGCCGGTCTCGCCCATCGCCCCGCCGGCCTTGGTGAAGGCGGCGCGCACATTCGACGCCGAGCGGTTGCGGTTATCGGTTAGCGCCTCGACGATCAGCGCGACGCCGCCTGGCCCGTAACCCTCGTAGCGCACGGCTTCGTAGGTCTCGGCATCGCCCATCGACGCCTTGTTGATGGCGCGCTGGATATTGTCCTTCGGCATCGACACCGCCTTGGCGTTCTGCACCGCAAGGCGCAGGCGCGGGTTCATCGATGGATCGGGCGTGCCGCTCTTGGCGGCGACGGTGATTTCGCGCGCCAGCTTGGAAAACATTTTAGACCGCACCGCATCCTGGCGGCCCTTGCGGTGCATGATGTTCTTGAACTGTGAATGGCCAGCCATGGCACCCCTGTCGTCTTCTCGGCTAGAGCATCTGCCGCCTGGTGAACCACCCGGCATCTTGCAAAAATGCTCGAATTCAAAATTTCAGAACGTCCTGCTGCGTCCCTGACGGACGGACGGCGCTCGCTGTCGGAATGGCCGGCTTATAGATAAATCGGCTCAATTCGTCCAGCCGCGCCATTGCTGCCGGCACGCAAGGCTTTCAAGATCCGAAAATCGGCAGGCTTCGGCAAACCTTTCATCCCTTAAGATCGGATTTCAGCCGGTCGAGGATGCTGATCGCGTGCGTGGCATATTGACTGATCCAGCGGTCGTGGATGTGCTTGATCGGCAGCGCGTTGAGATGGTTCCAGCGTTCGCGCCCCTCGCGCCGCGCCACGACCAGGTCGGCCTCCTCCAGCACCTTCAGGTGCAGCATGACCGTGCAGCGGTCCATGTCGGGGAAGGCATCGCACAACATGCCGGTGGTCTGCGGCGCATCCTTCAGCCGGTCCAGCAACGCACGCCGGCGCGGATGCGCCAGCGCCTTGAAAACATTGTCGTCTCGCGATTGGCTTGACATGTTATATTTCTATAACATATCCTTGAGCCATTCAAGGAAGGAGCTGTGGATATGTCTCTTGGATTCAGGGTTTCTGGCCGCATCGGCAAACCCGTCGCCGAAGTCTTCGATGCGGTCGTCAATCCGAAGAAACTCAGCGGCTACTTCACCACGATCGGCGGCGCCAGCGCACTGCTGGTGGCGGGCGCCACCGTCATCTGGTGGGGCAAGGTTCCCGTCGAGGTAGAGGAGGTGGCCAAGGACAGCCGCATCGTGCTGCGCTGGGATGCCACCGACGCCGACGGCAAGCCAGCCTACAAGACCCGCATCGAGATGAATTTCGAGCCGCTCGACGATGGCGGCACCTTCGTCACCATCGCCGAAACCGGCTGGCACGAGAACGCGGTCGGCCTGAAGAAATCCTACCTCAATTGCGAGGGCTGGTCGCAGATGCTGGCCTGCATGAAGGCCTATGTCGAATACGGCATCAATCTGCGCGACGGCTATTACCGCAGCGAGATGAAGGGCGAGCCGGCTAACGAGAACAACATCTGAGAGCAATGGAGTAAGAATGACCGCGAAGATCACCGGCGGCATCAACATCGCCATGAAAGTCCCGCCGCATCAATACCAGGCGACGATCGCCTTCTATCGCGACGTCATCGGCCTGAAGCCATTCACGGCCAAGCCGCCGGCCGTCGGCTTCGAACTCGGCCCCAATCGCCTGTGGATCGACGAAGCGCCGACGCTTAGCCAGGCCGAGATCTGGCTGGAACTGTTCACCGATGATTTTCCAGGCGCTGCGGACCATCTCGCCAAGGCCGGCGTCGTGCGCTGCGATGCCATTGAGGCACTGGGTGAAGGCTTTCGCGGCGGCTGGATCACCAATCCGGCCAACATCATTCACCTCGTGCGCGAACCCGATGCCTGGTGAACAGGGCGGCGCCGTGGAAAGGAGGACGCTATGAAAATCCGTGAAACACCGACCGCCGAAGCCGGCATGCTGATAAGGCGGCCGGTCGCCGACGTATTCGAAGCCTTCGTCGATCCGGCGATCACGACGAAATTCTGGTTCACCCATGGCAGCGACAGGTTGGACAGCGGCAAGGAAATCAGTTGGGAATGGCGCATGTATGGCGTCTCGACGACGGTCAATGTCAGTGAGATCGTCGATAACAAGAAGATCGTCATGCAATGGAGCGATCCGCCGACCACCGTAGTGTGGACTTTCGCCGAGATGCCGGGCGGCACGACCTTTGTCGAGGTCCGCAATTCCGGCTTTGTCGGCAGCCCCGATGAGCAGGTCAAGCAGGCGATCGGCTCGACCGGCGGTTTTGCGCTGGTGCTCGCCGGCGCCAAGGCGTGGCTGGAGCAAGGCGTGATGCTCGGCCTGATCGGCGACCGCCACCCGAAGGACGTTCCAGCAAATTAAGTAACGGCGAGCCAAGATCGGCTGGCAACAGACCGCGAATGCTCAGGAACGCCGCTTTTCCTGCTCTAGCACATGACGGCGGAGCACGCGGTTGATCTCCGTTTGATAGCCACCGCCTTCGACATGCTCCTTGAACCAGGACAGCACATCAGCGTCAAGCCGAATGGTCACCGGCTGCTTTAGTGGCCGGTAGAGGTGCCCTCGGCGAGCATGAACCCAATTCTCGGCCGAAGTTTCCGGAATGTCGGACGTGTCAATTTCGCTGTCAGGCAAATCTGCCAAATTGGCGAGCTGGTTGCGCTGATCTTGGCTAAGTTCCTTCCTGCTCATAGCGCCTCCTTTCATGCGGCGTTGCTTTCCGGGCACCGACAATCCGAATTCGTTCCTCATCTTCGAGATCGGGATAAGTGTGAACAACGAGCAGTACCACCAGCCCTTGGATCATCCCGATCGCATGCCACCTTTGCTCGCCATCTTCAAACCGGTCAGGCACAATCAGATGAAGCGGATCCTTGAAGACATCTTCGGCGAGATCGAACGCAACACCATGCTTGGCACGGTTGCGCTTGGCCTTCTCGGGATCCCATTCAAATCGCAATATGGCGGCACCGTTATTTACAAAATTGTACGCACAATTCTGTAAGAGTCAAGTCAATGCCCGCCCCCGCCCTTTGCCTTCTTCCGCCGCCGAGCCAGCATGTTGAGCCCTTCGACCAAGGCCGAAAAACCCATGGCGGCGTAGATGTAGCCTTTCGGCACGTGGTAACCCATGCCGTCGGCGATCAGCGTCATGCCGATCATCAGCAGGAAGCCGAGCGCCAGCATGACGATGCTGGGGTTCCTGGCGATGAAATCGGCCAGCGGCCCGGCCGCCAGCATCATCACGCTCACCGCCACGATCACCGCGATGTACATGATCGCGATTTCGTCGGTCATGCCGACGGCGGTGATGATCGAGTCGATCGAGAAGACGAGGTCGAGCAGCAATATCTGGAAAATCGCGCCGGCCAGCGAAAGCTGCAGCGTCTCGCCCATCATGGTGTCCTGGTGATCATCGAGATCGACCGTGTGGTGGATCTCCTTGGTCGCCTTCCAGACGAGAAACAGGCCGCCGGCGATCAGGATCAGGTCGCGCCATGAAAACCCGTGGCCGAAGGCGGTGAATATCGGCGTCGTCAGTTGGACGATGATCGAGATGGTGGCCAGCAGGATCAGCCGCATCACCAGCGCGGCCGAGATGCCGAGCCGCCGGGCGCGGGCCCGCTGCGCTACCGGCAATTTGTTGGTCAGGATCGAGATGAAGATCAGATTGTCGATGCCGAGCACGACTTCCAGCACGATCAGCGTCAGCAGCGCGACCCATGCCGTCGGGTCGGAGACAAAGGCGAGATGCGGCGCCAGGAATTCGACTAGCTGCATGGAGGTCGTCCCCTCTACGATCTAGAGCAGTTTCGCCGGCAATTGGGTATTGCAAGCGTCTATATCAATGTCACGACCAGAAGGATGGAGCCGTTTCCTCCAGCCGCGGGCCGCGGCGAAACGGCGCGATCCGTTCGGTCAGGCCGCTACGGTCGGAAATGTCGACGCCGACGCCGCACAATGTCGCCGGTCCGGTCGACGCCTCGAAGCGGCCTTTCGGCACCTTGGACAAGAACCGGTTGAGCGGCTCCTCCTTGTCCATGCCGAGCGAGGAATCGTAATCGCCGCACATGCCGGCATCGGAAATATAACCGGTGCCGCCATTGAGGATCTGGTGATCGCCGGTCGGCTGATGCGTATGGGTGCCGACAACAAGGCTGGCACGGCCGTCGACGAAATGAGCGAAGCACATTTTTTCCGAGGTCGCCTCGGCATGGAAATCGATGACGATCGCATCGGCCTGCTCGCCAAGCGGACAAGCGGCAAGTTCGCGCTCGCCGGCCTGGAACGGATCGTCGAGCTCGGGATGCATGAACACCCGGCCCATGATGTTGGCGACCAGCACGCGCGCGCCGTTCCTGGCGATGTAGACGCCTGAGCCGCGCCCCGGCGTACCCTTGGGGAAATTGGACGGACGCAGGAAGCGCTCTTCGCGCGGCGCGAAAATCAGCGCATCGCGCTGGTCCCAGACGTGGTTGCCGGTGGTGACGACATCGGCGCCGGCCGAGATCGTCTCACGAAAAATTTCCTCGGTGATGCCGAAGCCTCCGGCGGCGTTCTCGCCATTGACGATGACGAAGTCGAGCTTGAAATCCGAAATCAGGCCGGGCAGCTGTTCCCACACCGCCGTACGTCCTGTCTTGCCGACCATGTCGCCGAGAAAGAGAAGTCTCATGCGCACTTCTATCCAGAGCCATGGACGCTAGGCAAGCGGTACCCGCGATTGGTTCTAATGTCGGCCGAAAGTGGCGCGCTGCCGTTGCGGCTTTGCGCTCGCGCCCGCTGCGCGAACGGGCGATGGCGTCATAGGCGACGGCGGATTCCGTCCGCGTAGCCAGAAGAACCAGACGTAGAAGGCGATGAAACCGCCGGTGACGACAAGCAGCAACAGCCCGCCACGCCAGCCTTTCATTGCGGCGGTATCGAGGTTCGATGGATCGGCAGGGTCGTAGTACAATTCTACCTTGTCGCCCATGGACGCACTGTAAAGACCGATAATTTTTCCCTTTCCGGACCAGGTCATCGGCGCGTCGTTGACCACATAGGTGACGGCGACATCGATGCCATCCGTGGTGAGGCCGTTTTCCTGCGTTTCGGTGTAGGGATCGACATCCGTCACCGTGGCGACCGTCTGATGCCAGGCGGCTTTGTGATGCAGCGTGGTCCCGATGACGTGCAATCCCATCGCAAACAGCGCTACCGCGATCAGGGCGAACGGCATCAAGAGGAATCGCATAAAGACAAAAGCCATCGCGCCATCGACCCGGATTGTATTGCAGAAACACTATCCTGATATGTCTTGGAAACGCGTTAAGCGGATCGGAACATTTTAAGGGATACCGAACCGGCGCAACCCGCTCTCGGTGAGTATTTCCGGAATGATCACGTCATGCGGCTCGTCCGGCACCAGGGCCACCTCCTGGCAGTCGAAGGCAATGCCGATCAGCCGCGGCTGCTGCCCCTTGTCGGCCAGCCGCGCGATCGCCCGGTCGTAATAGCCGGCGCCGTAACCGATGCGGTGGCCGCGCGCATCGAAGGCGGCGAGCGGCACCAGCATGACCTGGGGGTCGAGTACCTCGGCTTCCTCATGCGGCCCGACGGTGCCGAAGCCCATGTCGATCATCGGCGCGCCACGCACCAGCTCGCGAAAGACGATGGTGGTCTTGTCCAGAATGGCCGGCAGGCAGAGCCTTGCCCCCTTCTCGCGCAAGGCAAACATCAGCGGCCGGACGTCGACTTCCGAGCGCATCGGCCAGAAGCCTGAGACGATCTGGCCCGGCTCGACCGTGATCCGGTCGCGCGCCGTCTCGGCCATTTCGAGTGCTGCCTCCACCCGCCAGAAAGGATCGAGCGCGTCGCGGCGCCCGAGGGCTTGGTTGCGGAGATTTTTTTTCAGGTCTTTTGGGGATGTCATGCGCCGACGCTAGAAAAGGTCAGATTTGAATGGAGTTTTACGAGCGACGTTTTGGAGGAGCGGGGCGAACTTTTCGTTCGTGAGAGCACCGCACAAAGCGGCGCGACGACAAGATCCGCCAGACATGGCCTTTTCGATAGGTGACGATCCACACAACCGGTGGAGAGAGCGATCCCGGGAACCTACAAAGTAGGTGGGCGCCGTATGAGAAAACCCACGGGTCTTCCCAGGGACAGCTCCCTAGGGATCATTAAGGCCCCGGGGAAAATGTTCTCCTGCCGGGAAGCGCAGACCGTCTCCGCCAATATAGGCAGACGGCAGACCAAGCGCCAGAGAGACGACATGTTTCGAGTCTTAAATCGACGCAGAACCGCTCGACGAGGTCGCGCCGGCAAGATCCCCGCTTTGCCAGCGGCGCCTTGCACAGCGAAGGCCGCGTCCTTAGGGTCGCGCGATGAACCCGGGAGCAAAAATGCGTTTCGAAGGCACGGCAGCCTATGTTGCCGACAAGGATCTGATGGTGGCGGTCAACGCGGCGATCGCGCTGGAGCGGCCGTTGCTGGTCAAGGGCGAGCCCGGTACCGGCAAGACCGAACTTGCCCGCCAGGTGGCGGCGGCGCTCGGCCTGGATCTGATCGAATGGCACGTCAAATCGACCACGCGGGCGCAGCAGGGCCTCTATGAATATGATGCCGTCTCGCGGCTGCGCGACAGCCAACTCGGCGACGAGCGCTTCAACGACATCCGCAATTACATCAAGCGCGGCAAGCTGTGGGACGCCTTTGCTGCCGGCAAGAAAGTCGTGCTTCTGATCGACGAGATCGACAAGGCCGATATCGAGTTCCCCAACGATCTGTTGCAGGAACTGGATCGGATGGAGTTCTTCGTCTACGAGACCGGCGAGACCATCCGTGCCACCGTCCGGCCGATCGTCATCATCACCTCCAACAACGAAAAAGAGCTGCCGGACGCCTTCCTGCGCCGCTGCTTCTTCCACTACATCCGCTTTCCCGACGTCGAGACGCTGCACAAAATCGTCGACGTGCACTATCCCGGCATCAAGCAGAACCTGGTGCGCGCCGCACTCACGCAATTCTATGAAATCCGTGACGTGCCGGGCCTCAAGAAGAAGCCGTCGACCTCCGAGGCACTCGACTGGATCCGCCTGCTGGTCGCCGACGACATCGCGCCCGAAGACCTGCGCGCCGACCCGAAGAACGCGCTGCCGAAACTGCACGGCGCCTTGCTGAAGAACGAACAGGACGTGCATCTGTTCGAGCGCCTGGCTTTCATGGCGAGACGGCAGGGGTGAGGGGCCGGTCGGCCGGAAGCCCACGAAGTCACCGGACAGCGCTTTCCCGGTGCTGGACCGTTGCCTCTAGCCGGGCACGGAGGCAGCTTCGGGTTGCCGAGTTCAGAGGGAAACGAAATGACCGAGATCACCGTCCGCCCATTGGCGCAATCCGACCATACCAACTGGCGGCGTCTGTGGACCGCCTACCTCACCTTTTACGAAACCAAGCTGCCGGAAGAGGTTTACGCCGTCACCTGGAAGCGGCTGTTCACGGCGGGCGAGTTCGAGCCGAAGGGTTTCATCGCCACCCTCGACGGCAAGGCCGTCGGCCTGACGCACTATCTCTACCATCGCTCCTGCTGGTCGCAGATAAACAACTGTTATCTGCAGGACCTGTTCGCCGACCCCGATGTGCGCGGCAAGGGCGTCGGCGCCGCCCTGATCGAAGCGGTCAAGCAGGAAGCCGGCAAGATCGGCGTCAAGAACGTCTACTGGATGACCCACGAGACCAACACCACCGCACGCAAGCTCTACGACCACGTGGCGCGCAGGACCGGCTTCATCGAATACGATCTGTTGTGATGAGAGCGCATACTGTCAAAATTCTAGATCATCGATGTCAAAATCAACATCATCGTCATCGTCGTCATAGCCGTAGCGAGAGCGGCTAATCGCCCGCACCTTGTTTACACGGACAGCCTCGATATGCTTCTCAAAATCGATTAACCGGAGGTTTCGATCCGACAGATGCTCAAATTCTGGCGCCAATGATCCGCCAAAAGGCGCCTTAGAAACACCAGAAGTCCGGGAAACAATCGCAGATAGCCAATTTTGATCGTCAGATGGCAATCGAGCGCCCAAATTGATTCCAGGACCATAAAGGCATCTGCCGTCGCCATACGCGGCAATTATTATCGCTCTAATATGAGCATTTTCCAGCTTGCCGGTTCTCTCTATAAGATCCTTGCTATGCTTAAGGCCGCACGTAAAAAGGAGCCAAAGGCACCAAACAATTTCATGATGATGGCTATAAGACGAATGCTTTGCGATTAACGTCGATATGACCTCTGACCAGCCGTCCACATCTAAATCTTCACCAATAGCATAACGCTTTGCTACAAGTAAAAATGCATAATATATTGAATGCGGGAAATGCTGAACTATTCTTTGAAGCTTTGGCTCTATTATGTTCCATGTATCTTTCTTGTAAACTTTCGCTTTATCTAGTTTTCGTAAAGCGATTTTAAGGGGGCTTTCGGAGCCCATGTCCTTTGACATCTGATAGGAACTGTCGAGCAGGTATGCTACCTTATCCGATTCAAGCTCCCCCCACTTTTCAACACCGAACCCTCGTAATCTTTGTGCCCACAGGTCGTCAATTGGAGACAGGCCGTTCAAAATTCCGGTTTTTGGATCGTTAAGTTGCAATTCATAGTCCAGCAATACCTCTCTTAGATGAGATAAGACAACGCTGGCGTCAGACTCGCTTCTAACTCCAATATAAAAATCATCGACATGCCGAATGGCCCCGACAATTAGATGCTGAGCTCGCTCGTTAAGGCTTTGTCTATCTGACATCCAATGAATTCGGCTATCAAACGATATGCGTCCGGGCCAATTAGAATACCGCGCGTCTGCTCCCTTTGAGATTGCTGCACGAACCAGTCGAGTGCATTGAACCTATTTTTCTTTGATTTTGGGTCCCTATCCAGCTTAGACGCCTCTGTCCCATGCGCGATCCACGGTATTGAGTGCCTGTATATGCTGGAAAAATACTGAGATATGTCAGTCTTAAGGATGTATGGAGCGTATCTAATTCGCTTAGCGGTCTGGTCTGATAACTCGCTGAGAGAGGCTACTATGACGGATCGATCGTCATCCTTGCCCCCAATCTTTGGGCTACTCAGGCTATATGGAGAAAGGTTGAATTGTTTTTCAAACTTTTTCCAGTTTGCAGAGACAAACTCACAAATACTAAAGTACGTTATAGGATTTGGCGTCGCATAAGCCCGACGATTTCGATCGTGTTTCGTGCCGACATACCGAATATAGGCGGTGGACCGCTTTTTATAAAATTTTCTAGTATTAAGCTCTCCCACCAATCCAATTAGAGATCTATTTAAGTCCGCACTATCGAAGCAAGGCGGAAGGGTTTCAGGGAAAAGGCCTTTGCTCAGTAGGGTTCTTCTCAAAGACATGAATTCACGACAAAATGCCCTATAACCGGATAGCCTCGTTCGAGGTTATCGTAAATGACAGCCAGCATTCAATCTAATACATTCATTTTCATGTTCATCCCCTTCTTCCTCGAACTGAAGGCAGCGCGGGTTCCGGTCTCGCTCCGCGAATATCTGTCGCTGCTGGAGGGGCTGGAGGCCGGGCTGGTCGACTATGATGTCGAGGGCTTTTACTATCTCGCCCGCGCCGCTCTGGTGAAGGACGAGCGCCACATCGACCGCTTCGACCAGGTCTTTTCGCACATCTTCAAAGGTGTCGAGGCGCTGGCTGGCGAAAACGCGGTCGATGTCGCAAACATCCCGGAGGAATGGCTGCGGAGGCTCGCTGAAAAGCACCTCTCCGACGAGGAAAAAAAACTTGTCGAGGCGCTGGGCGGCTTCGGAAAGCTGATGGAGACGCTGAAGAAGCGGTTGGAGGAGCAAAAGGGCCGGCATCAGGGCGGTTCGAAATGGATCGGCACCGGCGGCACCTCGCCCTTCGGCGCCTATGGCTACAATCCCGAAGGCGTGCGCATCGGCCAGCACGAGAGCCGCAACCGCCGCGCGGTAAAAGTCTGGGACAGGCGCGAGTTCAGGAATTTCGACGATGCCGTCGAACTCGGCACCCGCAACATCAAGGTCGCGCTGAAGCGCTTGCGCCGCTGGGTGCGCGAAGGCGCCGAAGAGGAATTCGACCTGTCCGGCACCATCCACGCCACCGCCGAACACGGTTATCTTGACGTTAAGACACAACCCGAACGTCGCAATGCGGTCAAGCTTCTGATGTTCTTCGATGTTGGCGGCTCGATGGATGACCACATCAGGAGCGTCGAGGAGCTGTTTTCGGCTGCCCGCGCCGAATTCCGCCAGCTCGAATATTTCTACTTCCACAACTGCCTCTACGAAGGCGTGTGGAAGGACAATCGCCGCCGCCATGCCGAGGTGATTCCGACCTTCGATCTCCTGCATAAATATGGCCCCGACTACAAGGTGATCGTCGTCGGCGACGCCTCGATGAGCCCCTATGAGATCGCCCATCCCGGCGGCTCGGTCGAGCACTGGAACAAGGAGGCCGGTGCCGTCTGGCTCGGCCGGCTGCTGCAGCAATGGCCGAACGCCATTTGGCTCAATCCGGAAGGCGCGAAGAACTGGGGCTATACCCATTCGATTGCCATGATCCGCGATATCTTTGGCGGCCGCATGTTTCCGCTGACGCTCGCCGGCCTCGAAGCCGCGACGAAGCAACTTTCAAGGAAGCACTGAATGGATCCACGCAAAACAGGACGGTCGACCTGTTTCCTTTGCCTGCAATGCGGTGTCCAGTTCGCGGCAACAGCGACGCCGCCGCGACATTGCCCGATCTGCGAGGACGAGCGGCAATATGTGCGCTGGGAGGGCCAGGCCTGGATCACGCCGGAAGAGCTCGCCGCCGGCCATCGGATCATGATGAGGGATGACGCCGGCGTGCTCGCCTTCGGCATCGAGCCGCGCTTCGCTATCGGCCAGCGCGCATTGCTGGCGCAAACGCCGCACGGCAATGTGCTGTGGGACTGTATCTCGATGGTCAGCGACGAGGCGGTGGCGGAGATCAACCGCCGGGGCGGCCTGGCCGCCATCGCCATTTCGCACGGCCATTATTATTCGGCAATGGTCGAATGGAGCGCGGCGTTTGGCGGCGTGCCGATTTATCTGCACGCCGATGATCGTCAGTGGATCATGCGGCCGCATCCGGCAATCATCAGTTGGGAGGGCGAGATGCGCGCCATAAACCCGTCGCTGACGCTCATCCGCTGCGGCGGCCACTTTGCCGGTGGCCAGGTGCTGCACTGGAAGCGCGATGCCGGCAATGCCATCCTGGCCGGCGACATCCTGCAGGTGACGCCGACCCGCCGTCATGTCAGCTTCATGTACAGCTATCCGAACTATATCCCGCTCAACGCGACGAAGGTGCACGGCATCAAGGCCGCGCTGGAGCCTTTCGCGTTCGACCATATCTACGGCGCATGGTGGAACCAGAACGTCATCGGAGATGCAAAGGCGGCATTTTCAGCATCGGTTGCGCGCTATCTCGCGGCCATCGCCTGAGGAATTCTTTGCAACGGGATTGGAAATACGGGCAAACGCCGTAACAAATGCCTATTTCAGGCGAAGTTGGGAAGGCAACCCAAATAGCGAGATAAGCTAAGAGGAAAAAATGGACAGCCACACCTACCCCGTTACCCGCACCGATGCCGAATGGCGCGCCCGGCTGACGCCCGAGCAATATGCGGTGATGCGCAACCACGGCACCGAGCGGCCGGGAAGCTGCGCCCTGCTGCACGAGAAGCGCGCCGGCACCTTCTCCTGCGTCGGCTGCGACCAGCCCTTGTTTGAATCCAAGCTGAAATTCGAGAGCGGCACCGGTTGGCCGAGCTTCAACGACCCAGTGCCGGGTTCGCTCGAGACCACCGTCGACCGCAGCTATGGCATGGTCCGCACCGAGTGCCATTGCGCCCGCTGCGGCAGCCATCTCGGCCATGTCTTCGACGACGGCCCGCCGCCGACCGGTCTGCGCTATTGCATCAACGGCGTGGCGCTCAAATTCGATCCGGCCGCCTGATCGTCAGGCCACAACCACCAGGATCAGCCACAACGTGGCGCCAAGCGTCATCAGCGAGGCCATGACGCCACTCGATTTTCCGGCAGTTCGCCAAACGGCAAAGGTCAGGAAGATATTGTAGGGCACCGGCGCGAAATGCACCGCCAGGACTAGCGCAAGCGGCAGCTTCAGCCCGAGCAGAATGAGTGCCGCCACCGACGACGCGACGTTGATCGCTGTGCCGACAACGACCAGGTCGCGCCAGAACAGCCGATCGAGCGGCACGCCGCCGAACCAGCGTGAGCGGAAGAAGGCGGCAACGCGCGACATGATCGTCATCGATCGACCGGCTCCCTCGCTCTGCTCACCAGAGCGATTCTAAGGATTGCGTCTGGAAACCCTGCTTTATTCCTGACCCAGAACTTCGGCAATCGCGCGCTCGAAACGCGAGGCTTCCGTCACCAGCCAGTCGGTCATCGCCGGCCAATTGTCTTCGGCAAGACAATTCACCCGCCACATCGAATTGATGCCGAGGCCGTCGCAACTTTGTTCTGGCCTGAGCTTCAGCCTGTCTTCGATGGCCGGCTGGAACGGCTTCAACCGCGACCAGGCTTGCGTGGCACCGAACTTCTCGTTGCGGCCGAAGAAGACGCCGACATGATTCTGCGCAGGCGCGACGTACATGGAAAGGACCAATGCGAAATCGGGCAGCCCACGCTGCCAGAACCACGGTCCGCGCCTCGCCAGCAGAGCCCTTTCATCCGGATGCCGTTCCGCGAACAGCGTCCAGAAGCTGCGTTGGCGGAATTCAGAGGCGCGGCGGGCGCCAAAATCGAATTCGCTCATGGCTGGAATCCATGGTCAGAACCGCTTCTCCCGCGATCGTCTCCGGCGCCGAGGCCGGCCTTTACACCATGCCGAGCGCAGCCTTGTACAGATCGAGGATGGATTCCTCTTCCTGCCGCTCGGCCTGGTCCTTCTTGCGCAGCCGGATAATCGACCGCATCGCCTTGGTGTCGAAGCCGGTGCCCTTGGCCTCTGCGAACACTTCCTTGATGTCGTCGGCAATCGTCTTTTTCTCTTCCTCGAGCCGCTCGATGCGTTCGATGAAGGCGCGCAGCTGGCCGGCGGCAACAGTCTGGCTGGTCTCGATGATGTCGTCGGCCATAGTCTTCTCTCCGCGTCGTTTTCTCACCGCGACTCGGGGTGACCCGAGCGGCGAATTGCAGCGGTTCGATGCCCGACCGGGCGCGGCGGGTCAAGGTGCTATCGATGCGGCATGAAGGGTTGCTGCCAGGCGCCGACAAGGCTGTCTGATGCCGGCCTATTTCACCCGAACGCGATCAGCAGATCCTTGGCATCGATCTGGTCGCCGGCCTTGACCAGCACCTCGGCTATGGTGCCGTCGCGTTCGGCATGCAGCGCCGTTTCCATCTTCATCGCTTCGATCGACAGCAGCACGTCACCCGCCTTCACCGGCTGGCCGGCAGCCACCGCAAGCGCCGAGACGACGCCAGGCATCGGCGCGCCGACATGCGCCTCATTGCCCGGCTCCGCCTTGCGCCGTGCCTTGGCGGCGGAGGCGCCATGCGCCCGGTCCGGCACCTTCACCCGGCGCGGCTGCCCGTTGAGCTCGAAGAACACGGTGACCATGCCCTTTTCGTCGACATCGCCGATGGCAAGGCAGCGCACCACCAGCGTCTTGCCTTTTTCGATGTCGACGAAAATCTCGTCTTCCGGCTTCATGCCGTAGAAATAGGTCGGCGTCGGCAGCACGCTGACCGGCCCGTAGGTCTCCTGCGCGGCGGCAAAATCGGAAAACACCTTCGGATACATCAGCCACGACGCGAACTCGAACTCACTGAGCTTGCGCTCGAGCTTTTCCTCGACCTCCGTGCGACTGGCCTTGAGGTCCGCCGGTTTGAGCAGCGAACCCGGCCGCACCGTGATCGGCTTTTCGCCCTTCAGCACCTTCTTCTGCAATGGCTTTGGCCAGCCGCCCGGCGACTGGCCGAGATCGCCGCGCAACATCGACACCACCGAATCCGGGAAGGCGATGTCCCTCGCCGGATTCTCGACGTCGGCGACGGTCAGGTCCTGGCTCACCATCATCAGCGCCATGTCGCCGACGACCTTGGACGACGGCGTCACCTTGACGATGTCGCCGAACATCAGATTGACGTCCTGATAGGTCTGCGCCACTTCGTGCCAGCGTGTCTCCAGCCCGAGCGAGCGCGCCTGTTCCTTGAGGTTGGTGAACTGACCGCCCGGCATTTCGTGCAGATAGACCTCCGATGCCGGCCCCTTCAGGTCGCTTTCGAAGGCTGAATACTGGTTGCGCACCGCCTCCCAGTAGAACGAGATGTTCCTGATCCACTGCGGGTCGAGGCCCGGATCGCGCTCGGTGCCCTTCAGCGCCTCCACGATCGAACCGAGACACGGCTGCGAGGTGTTGCCGGATAGCGAATCCATCGCCGCGTCGATGGCGTCGACGCCGCTCTCCACCGCCGCCAGCACGGTTGCCGCCGACAGGCCGGATGTGTCGTGGGTGTGGAAGTGGATCGGCAGGTCCGTCGCCTCGCGCAGTGCCTTGAACAGCACGCGGGCAGCGCTCGGCTTTAGAAGCCCAGCCATGTCCTTGACGGCGATGATATGGGCGCCTGCCGCCTGCAATTCCCTGGCCAGGCCGACATAGTATTTCAGATCGTATTTGGCCCGCGCCGGATCGAGTATGTCACCGGTATAACAGATCGCCGCTTCGATCAGTCTGCCCTCGGCGCCGACCGCATCCATGGCGACGCGCATGTTCTCGACCCAGTTCAGGCAGTCGAAGACGCGGAACAGGTCGATGCCGCCGGCAGCGGCCTGGTGGACGAAATGCTGGACGACGTTGTCGGGATAGTTGGTATAGCCAACCCCATTGGCGCCGCGCAGAAGCATCTGCAGAAGAAGGTTGGGTGCTGCCTCGCGCACCAGCGACAGCCGCTCCCATGGGTCTTCGGTGAGAAAGCGCATGGCGACGTCGAATGTGGCGCCGCCCCAGCATTCGAGCGACAGAAGCTGCGGCAGAGCGCGCGCATAGGTGCCGGCAATTCCGGCGATGTCATAGGTGCGCATACGCGTCGCGAGCAGCGACTGATGCCCGTCGCGCATTGTCGTGTCGGTGACCAGCACCTCTCTTTGCTCGCGCATCCACGCGGCGAATTTCTCCGGCCCGAGCACGTCGAGCTTCTGCTTGCTGCCTTGAGGCACATTGCCGTTGAGATATGGCACCACCGGTGGCGCCGCATCGGCCTTTGGCTGCGGCCGGCCGCGCGTCTCGGGATGACCATTGACCGAAACGTCGGCAAGGTAGTTGAGCAGCTTGGTCGCGCGGTCCTGCCGCTTCACACTGGCGAACAGTTCCGGCGTCGTGTCGATGAACTTGGTGGTGTAGGAATTGTCGGCGAAGCTCGGGTGATTGATGATCGCCTCGAGGAACGTGAGGTTGGTCGCCACGCCGCGGATGCGGAATTCGCGCAGCGCCCGGTTCATGCGGGCGATGGTCTCGGCCGGCGTCGGCGCCCACGCCGTCACCTTTTCCAGCAGCGGATCGTAGAAGCGGGTGATGACCGCGCCCGAATAGGCGGTGCCGCCATCAAGGCGGATACCGAAGCCGGTGGCGCCGCGATAGGCGGTGATGCGGCCATAATCGGGGATGAAATTATGCTCGGGGTCTTCGGTGGTGATGCGGCACTGCAGCGCGTGGCCGTTGAGCCTGATGTCCTTCTGCGCCGGCACGCCCGATTCCGCTGTGCCGATGGCAAAGCCGTCGAGGATGTGGATCTGCGCCTTGACGATGTCGATGCCGGTCACCTGTTCGGTGACGGTGTGCTCGACCTGGATACGCGGATTGACCTCGATGAAATAGAATTTTCCGGTATCGGCATCCTGTAGGAACTCGACCGTGCCGGCGCCGATATAGCTGGTTTCGCGCGCGATCCTCAGCGCGTAGCCGCAAAGCTCCTCGCGCTGTGACATTTCGAGGTAGGGCGCCGGCGCCCGCTCGACCACTTTCTGGTTGCGACGCTGGATCGAACAATCGCGCTCGAACAGGTGCACGGCGTTGCCATGTGTGTCGCCCAGCACCTGCACCTCGACATGGCGCGCGCGCTCGATCAGCTTTTCGAGATAGACCTCGTCCTTGCCGAAAGCGGCCTTCGCCTCACGCTTGCCTTCCATCACCTCGCGGGCGAGATCGGCCTCGGACCGGATGGCGCGCATGCCCCGGCCGCCGCCGCCCCAGGACGCCTTGAGCATCACCGGGTAGCCGATCGTCTTGGCGAGTTCCTTTACCGCCGCCATGTCGTCCGGCAAGGGATCGGTAGCGGGAATTACCGGCACGCCGACTTCGATTGCGAGATTGCGGGCAGCGACCTTGTTGCCCAGCCTGCGCATCGTATCCGGCTTTGGCCCGATGAAGATGATGCCGGCCGTGGCGCAGGCCTCGGCGAATTCCGGGCTTTCCGACAGCAGGCCGTAGCCTGGATGGATGGCATCGGCGCCCGAAAGCCTGGCGACGCGGATAACCTCCTCGATCGACAGATAGCTTTCGATCGGCCCCATATCCCTGGCCAAATGCGGCCCGCGCCCGACCTGGTAGCTTTCGTCGGCCTTGAAGCGATGCAGGGAGTATTTGTCCTCCTCTGCCCAGATCGCCACGGTTTTGAGGCCGAGCTCGTTTGCCGCGCGGAAGACGCGGATGGCTATTTCGGAGCGGTTGGCGACAAGGATCTTCGAGATTGCCAAGGACAGGGCTCCGGACGCGGGGAAGGGAACTGCCGGACATGATTAGCGCGAAAATGCTGCAGTGCAAACAAAATCGAAAAGAGGATTAAACCGATTTAATTTGATCCATCGCGCTGACACATTGCGTGTCGATCCGAAGAACGCCTGGGCAGTTCCGATCCAGGCTTTCGGGAACTCTCATAAAAAATGCCCGGCGCGAGGCGCCGGGCATTCTCATGTAGCAACGTCCGGTTATTTGCCGGGTGCGTTCTCGACATAGGTGTACTTGCCGTCGTCACCCTTCTTCCAGGTGTACATGACGTAGTCAGGACGGGTGATATCGCCCTTCGCGTCGTAGCCGATCTCGCCGATCGCGGTCTTCCAGGGGCCGGCCGACTTGATGGTCTCGGCTACCTTCTGAGCGTCATCGGCTGAACCGGTCTTGGTGATGGCGGCCGCGATGATTTCCATCGCCGCGTAGGAGTAAAGGGTATAGGCCTCAGGCTCGAAGCCGGCCGCACGGAACTTCTCGACGAGTTCCTTGGCGTTCGGATTCTTGCGCGGATCCGGAGCGAACGTCATCAGCGTGCCCTCGACGGCGTCGCCGGCGATGGAGGCCAATTCGTTCGACACGATGCCGTCGCCGGACATGAAGGTTGCCTTGAGGCCCTGGTCAGCGAGCTGGCGTATGATCAGGCCGGCTTCGGTGTGCAGGCCGCCATAGTAGACGACCGAGACGCCCGCGTCCTTCATCTTGGCGATGAGGGCCGAGAAATCCTTGTCGCCGACATTGATGCCTTCATACATGGCCTCAGTCACGCCGTTGGCTGCGAGCGCCTTCTTGGTTTCGTCGGCGAGGCCCTGGCCATAAGGCGTCTTGTCATGGATGACAGCGATCTTGGCATCCTTGAAGTTCGCGGCGAGATAGTCGCCAGCGACCTTGCCCTGCTGATCGTCGCGTCCGCAGGTGCGGAAGGTGTTCCACATGCCACGTTCCGTCAACTTCGGATTGGTCGCGGCCGGCGTGATCTCAAGGATGCCGTTCTCGGCGTAGACTTCCGACGCCGGGATCGAGACGCCGGAGTTGAAGTGGCCATCGACATACTTGACGCCGTCGGCGACGAACTTGTTGGCGACCGAGATGCCTTGCTTGGGATCGGAGACGTCGTCGCCGACTTCAAGCTTGAGCTGCTGGCCAAGAACGCCGCCCGCCGCATTGATATCGGCGACTGCCTGTTCGGCACCCTTCTGAAGCTGGGCGCCGAACGCTGCGTTCGGGCCGGTGATCGGACCGGCAACGCCGATCAGGATGTCAGCCCACGCGTTGCCGCTGAACGCGACAAGCGCGGTCAGGGCGACGGCGGACAAAAGTGACTTTTTCATTGAAACGCTCCCATTTACCGAGTGGGCGTGGATGTTGCTTTCATGCGATGCCCACTCTTGCTCGCAGAAAGAGTACTTTGCCGATTTTCAGGCACTTGTCACGCCGATTCATCCCTGAAACGCCGTTAATGATAAATGTCAACCTTTTGGTTTCCAGCTCAAAAGAGAGGCTCTTTCGTAAAGCCAATTATACTGCGTTACCATCTGGTTGGTGCGCGTGTATTGGTAGCCGATGAAGCCCAAGATCATCAGCACAATGGTATCGACGATGTAGTAATGCAGCGAGAACATCGTTCCGCCGAACAGCGCGTGATGAATGAACCTTATGCCGATGCCGAGCCCCAGCATGAAGGCGAACAACTGGGCGAAGCTGCGCCACGTCTGCGCACACGCCTTGCCCGTCATCCACGCCGCCCAGCCGCCGAGCAGGCAGGTGACGAAGAAGAACTGCCAGATCGAGGGTTCCTCATAGAGAATGCCCTGCATGATTGATGTCTCCTGAAACTCAGTGATGGCCGCCTTCGAGATAGGCGGCGCGCACTTCCGGATTGGCGAGCAGTTCCTTGCCGGTGCCGCTCATCGTCACATTGCCGTTGACCATGACATAGCCGCGCGTGGCGAGCTTGAGTGCGCCGAAGGCGTTCTGCTCGACCAGGAACACCGTCAGTCCCTGCGTGCGGTTCAGCTCGCGAATGGCGTCGAAGATCTGCTTGACGATCAGCGGCGCCAGGCCGAGCGACGGCTCGTCGAGCAGGAGCAGCTTCGGCCGTGCCATCAGCGCGCGCCCGATCGACAGCATCTGCTGCTCGCCGCCGGACAGCGTGCCGCCACGCTGGGCAATGCGTTCCTTCAGGCGTGGAAACAGCGTGAACACCTTCTCGACGTCCTCGTCATAATGCTCAAGGTTGTCGAGGCTGGCGCCCATTTGCAGGTTTTCCATCACCGTCATGCGCGGGAAAATGCGGCGCCCTTCCGGCGACTGGGCGATGCGCATGCGCGCGATCTCGTGGGTCGGCAGTTGGGTGATGTCGGTACCGGCGAATGTGATGGTACCCGCGCGGGCGCGGGGAGCACCGAAGATGGTCATCATCAGCGTCGACTTGCCGGCGCCGTTGGCACCGATCAGCGCTACGATCTCACCTTGCCTGACGGTGACGTCGACACCGTTCAGCGCCCTGATGTTGCCGTAGTAGGTCTGAACGCCCTTGATATCGAGCAGCGTTGTGCCGGCCATCACTTGCGCCCTCCGCGCCGATTGGAGACGCGCGGCGTCTTCGGCTTCACCGGAGCCTTGGTGGCCGGCTTTGCTGCAGAGGATTTCGCGGCAGAAGATTTCGCCGTCGGTTTGGCTTTGGCCTGCGCTGCCGCCTTGCTTGCTGCGGCACTCGACCTCGCATCGAACTGCCCGGCTTTCGAGGCACCTTTCGACACGGTGACGCGCTCGCCCTCGCTGTGGCCGACCGTGTCGGCAACCGGTCCGGCGAGATAGGAAGACGATGTGCCTGGGCCGTGGGCGGCATCCGGGCCCGTATCCAATTGCTCGATGACATCTTCGTCGCCGACTTCGGTGAGCACCGTCTCGACCTCCTCGTCGTCGACGCCAAGATAGGCGGCGATGACGCGCGGGTCGGTTCGCACCGATTGCGGGTTGCCGTCCGAGATTTTGCGCCCGTATTCGAGCACCACGACGTGATCGGAAATCTGCATCACCACCGCCATGTCGTGCTCGATCAAAAGGATCGACGTGCCGGTGTTGTCCTTGATGTCCATCAGCAGCGCATTGAGCCCCGCCGATTCTTTCGGATTGAGACCAGCGGCCGGCTCGTCGAGGCACAGAAGCTCAGGCCCGGTGCACATGGCGCGAGCGATTTCGAGCCGCCGCTGCGCGCCATAGGGCAGATCGCCGGCCGGATCGTCGGCGCGGTCGACAAGATCGGCCTTCTCCAGCCAGTGCTCGGCCAGTTCAACCGATTCCGCCGAGGCCTGTCTGTAGCCGCTAAAGCCGAACAGGCCGAGAATGGTGTAACCGGAGGCCTTCATCAGCTTGTTGTGCTGGGCGACGAGAAGGTTCTCCAGCAGCGTCATGCCCGAGAACAGGCGGATGTTCTGAAAGGTGCGCGCCACCTTGGCGCGCGCCGGGATCTCATGGTTGGGCAAGCGTTCGAGCAGGAACGTCGAGCCGTCGCGCCGGTTGAGCGTGATCATGCCTTCCGACGGTTTGTAGAAACCGGTGATGCAATTGAACACGGTGGTCTTGCCGGCGCCGTTCGGACCGATCAGCGCGGTGATCTCGCCGCGCTTGGCCTGGAAGGAAAGGTCGCCGATGGCGACGAGACCGCCGAACTTCATCGACAGATGCTCGACCTGCAGGATGGCATTGTTCATGGAGGGGCTCGCGTTCATCAGCCGTGTCCCTCCTTGGTGAAGGACCCGGACACCGCCCTGCGCACCTTGAGGAAAGCTGTCGGCTCGCGGCTGCCGACGAAGCCGCGCGGCTTCCACAGCATGACGATGACCATCGCCATGCCGAACAGCAGCATGCGATACAGTTCCGGCGTGAAGCCGGACCCGAAACCGGGTATGACCGTAGTGTTGCCCCACCTGAGGCCGGTCTTGAGGAAATCCAGTTCGCGCAGGACTTCGGTGCCGCCGATCATCACCATGGCGGCGACGGCAATGCCGACCAGCGAGCCCATGCCGCCAAGCACGACGATGGCGAGGATGATCGCCGATTCCAGGAAGACGAAGGATTCCGGGCTGACGAAGCCTTGCCGCGCGGCAAAGAACGAGCCGGCGAAGCCGCCGAACATCGCGCCCGTGGCAAAGGCGGTGAGCTTGGTGGTGGTGGTGTTGATGCCGAGCGAACGGCAGGCGATCTCGTCCTCGCGCAGCGCTTCCCAGGCACGGCCGACCGGCATCCGCCTGAGCCTCACGGTGACGAAGGCCGTCAGCAGGCAGAGCCCGAGGATCAAATAGTAGAGGAATATCTTGTAGTAGGCACCCGATTGGGCGATGCCGAGCACCTTCGAGATGTAGTTCGGATCGGAGACGTTGAACGACATCAGGCCGAAGAAAGAGACCTTCGGGATGCCGGAAATCCCGGCCGAGCCGTTGGTCACCTCGCGCCAGTTGATGATCACCAGCCTTATGATTTCGCCGAAGGCGAGCGTCACGATCGCCAGATAGTCACCGCGCAAGCGCAGCACCGGGAAGCCTAGCATCACCCCCCAAAACGCAGCCATTAGGCCGGCGGCGGGCAGAAGGATCCAGAAGGAGAGGCCAAAATGCGTGCCGAGCAGCGCATAGGCGTAGGCACCGACGGCGTAGAAGGCGACATAGCCGAGATCGAGCAGGCCGGCCAAGCCGATAACGATATTCAGCCCCCAGGCCAGCATCACGTAGATCAGGATCTGGATGCCGTAATTGTCGACATACTTCAGCGAACCCTGGAAACCGGCGGCCATCGACCCGGCATATAGCGCTAGCACCAACACCACCACGATCGGGTAGAGCGCCAGTGCAGTTATGCCCAATGCCGAGAAATGAGCATGAATGAAGGCCCGGAAATGATAAATCAGCCAGGCCAGCGCATAGATGATTGCAAGCGCCCGCACGAACCGCACGAAATCGGAAAGTTCCGGCCCTAAGGCCTCGGTCAGAAAGCCGCTGAGCGCGAGCAGAATAACGGCGACGGCGAGCGCCACGATGAACGCGGGAAGGCGGAAGAATCGCGAAGCCAGGCTGACCGGCAGCAGGCCGGTGGCGACGTCGACGATCTTCTGGTTCGCCAGGAAGGGTTGGCCATAGGCGACGTAAAGGAAGCGTCCGGCCATGGTGGCGATCACGACGCCGGCGAGCAAGCCCCAGCGCTGCACCAGGATCAGTTCGTTGGAGATGTTCTGGTCGGTCTTCAGGCCGATGAACAGCACGAACAGGCCAAGCGAGATGGCGCCGGCATAGAGCGCTTCGCGAAAAGCGCGCTGGACCGGGGTGGCGACGACGGTGCTTTCCGGAGACACGGTAACCGCCATGATCTCAGACCTTTTCGACTTCTGGCCGGCCGAGAATGCCGGAAGGCAGGAAGATCAGCACGATCGCCAGGATGGAAAAGGCGGCGACGTCCTTGTAATCGATCGAGAAATAAGCCGACCACATGCTTTCGATGAAGCCAATCATCAGCCCGCCGAGCACGGCGCCGGGCAGTGAGCCGATGCCGCCGAGCACCGCGGCAGTAAATGCCTTCACACCGGGCGTAAAGCCGTCGGAAAACACCACCACACCGTAGTACATCAGGAACAACGTGCCGGCGACGGCGGCAAGGGCGGCGCCCATGATGAAGGTGATCGAGATGGTGCGGTCGACGTCGATGCCAAGCAGTGCGGCCATCTTGCGGTCCTGCTCGCAGGCGCGCTGCGCCCGACCGAGCGAGGTCTTGTTGACCAGGTACCAGAACAGCGCCAGCAGGACTATGGTGACCAGGACGATGATGATCTGCTTCAGCGAGACGCTGATGCCTTCGATGTTGTAGACCTTGGACACCATTGGCGGGACCGGCTTGTTGCGCGGCCCTTGGGTCACCTGGACGAAATTGGACAGCGCAATCGACATGCCAATCGCGGTGATCAGCGGCGCCAGCCGGAATGAACCGCGCAAAGGCCGGTAGGCCACCTTCTCGATCGTCCAATTATACAGGCTGGTCAGCAGCATCGCGACGATCATCATGATCAGCAGCGCAACGACGATCGGCAGCGAATAGAACAACGCACCGAGGATAAGGAAAACGATGAGCGCGGTGAAAGCGCCGATCATGAAAATGTCGCCATGGGCGAAATTGATCATGCCGATGATGCCGTAGACCATCGTATAGCCGATCGCGATCAGCCCATAGATCGATCCCAGCGTCAGCCCATTGATAAGCTGCTGGACAAAATACTGCATGCTGTCGTGGCTCCCCTGGAATGTCGCCCATGCAGACGCATTCCTTTTCGTATTTCCCCTAGTCGTAAAGTTTCGAGCCCGGATTGCAACGTGATTTTTCGATCATTATGCGTGTTTTCGCCGCACGCCGTTCGATTGCCCGTTTTGTTCCCGTCCGCCCCCTGGACCATCGCGGACCCTACCATTGGCCTAACGCAATGTCTTTGACGATTCAATCGCAGCATGCGCTCCATTTCGAAGAAATCGCCGTCAAAATAAGTTGATGAGCGGGATCGTTGCGCCGTTGACGTCAATCCGCTTGCGCTCTCTCTTTCCCTTGCGTCAGTGTTTTTTCTATTTGACGACGAAGCCGTGCGCGAACGGGTCGCGGTCGTCGATGAAGATCGTGTTCAATCCGGTCATTCGTGCCCAGCCGCCGATCGAGGGAATGATTGCCGGCTTGCCGGCGACGGTGACCTCTTCCTCGACCCTGCCCTTGAACAGCGAACCAATGATCGATTCGTGGACGAAGTCGTCGCCAACCCCAAGCTTGCCCTTGGCGTGAAGCTGCGCCATACGCGCCGAGGTGCCGGTGCCGCAGGGCGACCGGTCGATTGCCTTGTCGCCGTAGAAGACGGCGTTGCGGGCATCGGCTTGCGGGTTGGTCGGCGCGCCGGTCCACAATATGTGCGACAGCGTATTGATGCCGGGATTCTCCGGATGCACGAAGGTATATTTTTCGTTGAGCCGCTGCCGCACCACCGGGCTCCAGGCGATCAGTTCGCCGGCCGAATGGTCGGCCATGTCGCGATAGGTCTTTTGCGGTTCGACGATGGCGTAGAAATTGCCGCCATAGGCGACATCGACGCTGATCTCGCCGAGCCCGGGGCATTCGACCGTCAGTGCCTCGGCATAGAGGAAGGAAGGCACATTGGTGATGCGCACCTCCTCGACATAGTCGCCGACCTGGCTGTACTCCGCTACGACCACGCCCGCCGGCGTATCCAGCCTGAGCACGCCCGGTGTCTTCGGCTTGATCAGCCCATGCTCGACGGCAAAAGTTACCGTGCCGATGGTGCCGTGGCCGCACATCGGCAAGCAGCCCGAGGTTTCGATGAACAGGATGGCGATGTCGCAATCTTCACGCGTCGGCGGATAGAGGATCGAGCCGGACATCACGTCATGGCCGCGCGGCTCGAACATCAGCCCGGTGCGGATCCAGTCATATTCGGCCAGGAAATGCGCTCGCCGCTCCATCATCGTTGAGCCCTTGAGCAAAGGCCCACCGCCGGCGACCAGCCGCACCGGATTGCCGCAGGTGTGGCCGTCTATGCAGAAGAAGGAATTCTTGGCCATGCCGGCTCCCAACTGAATGTCTTCGAACTCAAAACCGTTGCGGGCTGAACGGGCCGAGATCGAGCGATGGATTCTGCCCGAGAACGAGCTCGCGGATCAAGCGCCCGGTCGCCGCAGCCTGGGTCAGGCCGAGGTGACCGTGGCCGAAACCATACACCACCGACGGCGTTTGTTGCGACCGCCCGATCACCGGCAGCGAATCCGGCAGCGACGGCCGGAACCCCATCCATTCGCGTCCATTGGCCGGATCCAGTCCCGGCAGGAATTTCTGCGCCTTTTCGAGCAGCGCTTTCGAGCGCGCATAATTGGGCGGCCGCTCAAGGCCGCCGAGTTCGACCGCGCCGCCGACGCGCAGGCCCGTCTCGAGCGGCGTGATGACGAAGCCATGCCCGGAGAAGATCAATTGCCGCCTTACATCGAAGGCAGTCTTCGGCAACGTCGTGTTGTAGCCACGCTCGGTCTCCAGCGGGATTCCGTCGCCGAGATGTCTCGCCAGCAGATGCGACCAGGCCCCGGCAGCGATGACGACGTGCTTCGCCCGTCGCCGCGTGCCGTCGGCCGTGGTCAAGATCGCGCCGTCCTGTCCCGCCTTGACACGCTCGATCCGGGCCCTTTCGAACCCGGCGCCCAACCTCTCGGCATAGGCCCACAAGGCCTTTCCAAGCAGCTTGGGATCGGCAACGGTTTTCCACCCCGGCACGAACGTTCCCTTGACGAAGCGCGGCGACAGACCGGGCTGCAGGGCTGTGAGAGCGCTCCCCTCGACATGGCTGAAGCCGATGCCGAAGCGCTGCCTTGCCGCCCAGCCGGTCAGCGAGGCCTTGAACTCAGCCTCGCTGTCGTAGAGTTCGAGCGAGCCGTCCTCATGCAGCATCGGCCGTGTGCCGGAACGGTCGAGCAAGCCCATCCATTCCGCCTCGGCGAGCTTCATCATCCCGGCCTGCGCGGCAAGGCCGGCTTCATAGCGGTCGCTTCGGCCGGCGCGCCAGAAGCGGACCAGCCAGGGCAGCAGCTTCGGCAGATACGCGGGTGGGATGCTGAGCGGGCCGAGCGGGTCGGCGAGCCATTTCGGCAACTGCTTGATCATGCCCTTGTGGGCGAGTGGCAGCACATCGGAGAAGGCAAAGGCAGCGGCATTGCCGGAGCTGGTTTCCTCACAGATCCCCGTCCGATCGAAGATCGTGACATTTTGGCCCGCCTCTGCCAGAAAGGCGGCGGCGCAGATGCCGATGATGCCGCCACCAATGATGGCGACATCGAGCGTAGCATTATCATTCATTGCCATGCGCCGCGCTGCACATCTGCAAATGCCTTCAAAGCGACTGGATCAGAATGTCGGCAGCTCTGGCCGCACCGCCAGCGCATCCCTGACGATCTTTTCGACTGCCTTGCGCCGCTCGCCCGACAATGGCTGGCGCGGCATGCGCACGCGGTCGTTGGTGTTGATCGCCAACACTTCGGCGAGCTTGATGTTCTGCACCAGATAGGTCGAGACGTCGAGGTCGAGCAGCGGCCGGAACCAGCGGTAGATCTTCAGCGCCTCCTCGCGACGGCCCTGTCTCATCAGCTGGTAGATGGCGACCGTCTCGCGCGGGAACGCGGTGACCAGGCCCGCCACCCAGCCGATGGCGCCGACCGACAGCGCCTCGAAGGCGAGATTGTCTACGCCGGTGAACAGGTCGTAGCGGTCGCCGAGGCGGTTGATGATCTCGGTCGAGCGGCGGATGTCGTCGGAGGACTCTTTTATGGCGACGAAGCGTTGGTCCTTCGCCAACTCCTCCATCTGGTCGACGGTGACGTCGACGCGGTAGGCAAGCCGGTTGGAGTAGATCATCACCGGCAGGTCGCCGGCCGCGGCGACGGCGCTGAGTGCCGCGACCGTCTCTTCGGCATTGGTATGGTAGATCGGACTCGGCACCACCATCAAACCGTTGGCGCCCGCCTTGGCGGCGCGGCGCGCGATCGCCGCCGCCTCGCGTGTACCGGCCTCGTTGACCGTCAACAGCACCGGTTTCTTGCCGGCGATCTTCTGCGCGTTCTTCAGCACCGCGATCTTCTCGTCGTGCGACAGCATCGGGCCTTCGCCGAGCGACCCGCAGACGATGATGCCGTCACAGCCGGCCTCCATCTGCAGCGCAAAGCAGCGCTCCATCTCGGCATGGTCGAGGCCGTCGTCCTCGGTGAATTTGGTCGTAACGGCGGGGAAGACTCCGGCCCACATGTCGATCGCTCCATCTGATATATCAGTCGTATATTTCTTAAGAAGCCGGCTGTCAACATTGAATCTGATATGATATATCAACAATATATCAGGAGAAGTCGCATTGGTATATGACAGACCGGGCTCCGAGCCGGCGACCGCGAAGGCCTACCGCAGGCTCGAGCACATGATCGTAACTCTCGAACTGGCGCCGGCGAGCTTCATCACCGAGGGGGCGCTGATCGACAGGCTCGGCCTCGGCCGCACCCCGGTTCGCGAAGCAATCCAGCGGCTGGCCTGGGAGGGGCTGCTCGAGGTCCGGCCGCGCGCCGGCATCGCCATCGCGCCGCTCCACCCCGGCGACTGGCTGCGTGTCCTCGACGCCCGCCGTGGCGTCGAGGTGGTGCTTGCCCGCTCGGCCGCCCGCTTCGTTACCCGCGAGGCCGCCGACCTGTTCCATGACGCTGCCCTTGCCATGCAAAAGGCAGTGATTTCGGAAAATGTGTTCTACTTCATCCAGGCCGACAAGGCGCTCGACGAGGCGCTGGCGCTGGCTGCCGACAACCCGTTCGCCGCGCGCCTGGCGGCACCCTTGCAAACCCACAGCCGTCGCTTCTGGTTCCGCTACAAGGCCGATACCGGATTGGCCGAATCGGCCGAGCATCATGTCGCGCTGATCCGTTCGATCCTCGCCGGCGACGAAGAGGCCGCGGCCAAGGACGCCAAGCGGCTGATGGCGCTTTTGCGCGGCCATGCCGAGGCGGCTGCTACGCGCTGAGCCTGCCATTTCGTCATGCGCCCTGGCCGGGCAGGGCCATCACGTTTTCCCAATTGTCGCCGGCCGCGACGATGCAGCTTCTGCCAGCGATATCGGTGACGACGATGGTCCAGGTTCCGGTCTCGGCGACAAAGACTTCCATGACCGCCTCATGACCGATCAGCCCCAAAGCAAACTGCCTTTCCTGGAACTTCTCGCTCAAATGGGCGACGATCTCGCCATGTTCAACGCAGTATTGATATTGCGCGCCTGCGGTGTTCGTACCCACCGCCAATGCGCCAGCAAAAACCAGGGTTTTCACCCATCTCAACAGCGATTTGCGTGCCATAGGGCACCTCCTTTGCCATCACGTTCCGGCAAAGGAGGGGTTTGATTGCCTCATTTTGCCGGAGCGATCCAGGCCGGTTCCGACGTCATCATCATCGCGTCGTTCCTTTCTGTGTTCCGGTCTGCCATTGGTGGGAACGATTCCAGATGTTCCCATTATGTTCTCGATATATGGTATCGGCAATGGAAAAGCGCAAGCAGGCGCCCAAGCGGGCGCCTGCAGATCCGTTTTACGGTTGTCGCCGAAAGAATGGGCCACAGGCCGCGCGGCCATGCCGAGGCGCGCAGACCCGTGATAAATCGTTCAGATGCCTGGCAGCGCCGCTGTCGTCATCGCGCTTTCCCAGCCTTCGCCGACTGAAATCACGCAGCTTTGACCTTTTGTGTCGCTGGCGAGGATGGTCCAGGTGCCCTTGTCGGAAACGAAGACTTCAAGCACCACATTCGGATTGACGACGCCGACCGCGCTCGGGTTTTCATGAAACTTCTCGCCGAGCGCCTTGACCATATCGGCGCGAGCCGCGCATTGCTCGGCAGCCATTGCCGGGACGGCGGAAAGGGCCATCGCAGCGCAAGCTATAGTCGCCATGAGACGTGTCATCTGACACCTCCTTTGCGCCGGACATTTCCCCCGGAGCCGTCACCAGCGCCGTTGGTTGATCTGCCAGCGTCTCCTTCGCGGCAGGACTGCAACCTAAGAAGATTGCTGCCTTCTTGGTTCCATCACATTAACGTTCAAACGAAAAGGCCCGGGTCCGAGCCCAGGCCTCGTTCAGTGTTTGCGATCTGGATCAGTTCATCGTCGGGATGACGAACTCGGCACCGTCCTTCACACCGGACGGCCAGCGCGACGTCACCGTCTTGGTCTTGGTGTAGAAGCGGAACGCGTCCGGCCCGTGCTGGTTGAGGTCGCCGAAGGAGGACGCCTTCCAGCCGCCGAAGGTGTAGTAGGCGATCGGCACCGGGATCGGCACGTTGATGCCGACCATGCCGACCTGAACCCGCGAGGCGAAGTCGCGCGCCGCGTCGCCGTCGCGGGTGAAGATGGCGACGCCATTGCCCATCTCGTGCTCGTTGGCGAGCTTGATGGCGTTCTCGTAGGTCGGTGCGCGAACGACCGAGAGCACCGGCCCGAAGATCTCTTCCTTGTAGATGCGCATGTCGGCGGTCACATTGTCGAACAGGCAGCCGCCCATATAGTAGCCGTTCTCGTAGCCCTGCATGGAAAAGCCGCGGCCGTCGACGACCAGCTTGGCGCCTTCCTTGACGCCGGTGTCGACATAGGACTTGACCCGCTCCAGCGCCTGCGCCGTGACCAGCGGGCCGAAATCGGCGGAAGAATCCGTCGACGGACCGACCTTCAGGCTCTCGACGCGCGGCACCAGTCTTTCCATCAGCCGGTTGGCGGTGTCGTTGCCGACCGGGACGGCCACCGAGATCGCCATGCAGCGCTCGCCGGCCGAGCCGTAGCCGGCGCCGATCAGCGCGTCGACGGTCTGGTCCATGTCGGCATCCGGCATGATGATCATGTGATTCTTGGCGCCGCCGAAGCACTGCACGCGCTTGCCGGCCGCGCAGCCGCGCGAATAGATGTACTGGGCGATCGGTGTCGAGCCTACGAAACCGATGGCCTTGATGTCGGGATCGTCGAGGATGGCGTCGACCACTTCCTTGTCGCCGTTGACGACATTGAGGATGCCCGCCGGCAGACCGGCCTCGATGAACAGTTCGGCAATGCGCATCGGCACGCCCGGGTCGCGTTCGGACGGCTTGAGAATGAAGGCATTGCCGCAGGCGATGGCCGGCGCGATCTTCCACAACGGGATCATCGCCGGAAAATTGAACGGCGTGATGCCGGCGACGACGCCGAGCGGCTGGCGCATCGAATAGACGTCGATGCCGGGGCCGGCGCCATCGGTGAACTCGCCCTTCATCATATGCGGCGCACCGATGCAGACCTCGACCACTTCGAGGCCGCGCTGGATGTCGCCCTTGGCGTCGGCGATGGTCTTGCCGTGTTCGCGCGCCAATATCTCGGCCAGCGCGTCATACTCCTTGGCGACCAGCTCGAGGAACCGCATCAGGACGCGTACGCGTCGCTGCGGATTGGTCGCCGCCCAGCCGGGCTGTGCGGCCTTGGCGTTTTCGACCGCCGCGCGCAATTCCGCCTGCGAAGCCAGCGCCACCGTGCCGCGCACCGTGCCGTCCATCGGCTGCATGACGTCCTGCTTGCGGCCGCTGGTTCCGGCGACGCGCTTGCCGCCGATGAAATGACCGTATTCGATCATGGTCTCTCTCCCTGGTTCGTGATGAGGCATTGTCCGCCTTTGCGGGAGCGATGGCAACGCGAGCGAAAACGCAACCGTTGTGCGGAGAATAGATAGCGATTGACGGCAGAGCATCAATTCTCGCAAATAGGAAGAATGCAGGTCCCCAGCAGCAAGGATTGAGATTGAGTTCCTTCACCGCCCCCCTCTGTCCTGCCGGACATCTCCCCCTCAAGGAGGGAGATTGGCTGTCACGCCCGCCTTCGGAAATCTTCACTGCGGCAAGAAAGACGCCTGCGGCGGAACTGCCAATCTCCCCCCTTGAGGGGGAGATGTCCGGCAGGACAGAGGGGGGCGCGAAGGAACGCGGTTTTGATCGTTATCGCCAAGACCACCCTCATGAACTGGGATGATGCCCGTATCTTCCTTGCCGTAGCGCGGGCCGGCCAGATCCTCGGCGCCGCCAGGCGGCTGGAGCTTAATCACGCGACCGTCTCGCGCCGCATTGCCGCCCTCGAGGATGCGCTCAGGACAAAACTGTTTCGCCGGCTTACCACCGGCAGCGAGCTGACGCCGGCGGGCGAGCGTTTCCTCGAGATTGCCGAACGCATGGAGGGCGACATGATCGCCGCGCGCTCGACCGTTTCAGGCGAAGGCGACGACGTCTCGGGCACCGTGCGCATCGGCGCGCCGGACGGCTTTGGCGTCGCCTTCCTGGCCAGGCGCCTCGGCGCGCTGACCGCTCTGCACCGTGAGCTCACCATCCAGCTGGTGCCGGTGCCACGCTCCTTCTCTTTGTCCCGGCGCGAGGCCGACATTGCCATCACCGTCGAACGGCCGACGGAAGGCCGCCTGGTGGCGGGAAAGCTGGTCGACTACACGCTCGGCCTGTTCGCGTCGCGGGCCTACGCCGACACCCATGGCCTGCCCGGAACCGCCGCCGAGCTAGGCCAGCATACGCTGATCGGCTACGTGCCGGACCTGATCGTCAGTCGCTCGCTCGACTACGCGGCCGAATTCAGCCCCGACTGGCGCACCAGCTTCGCTATTTCCTCCGCGCTCGGCCAGGCCGAAGCAGTGCGTTCCGGCGCCGGCATCGGCATCCTGCACACCTTCGTTGCCCGCTCGATGCCGGAGCTGGTGCCTCTCGATATCGTCGCACCCATACGCCGCGCCTACTGGCTGGTCTATCATGAATCGGTCAGGCCGCTGCGCCGCGTCCAGGTCGTCGCGAGCTTCATTACCAAGGCCGTCGAACGGGACAGGGGTTTGTTTGCGTGAGCCTGCCGGCCGCTGGCTGTCTTAGCTGGTGGGCGTCTTACTTGGCGTATCGTCCGAGCCCGAGATCGCCGACGTCGATGTCCGGCACCCGGCTGGAGATGATGTCGGCCAGAACTTTGGCCGAGCCGCAGGCCATGGTCCAGCCGAGTGTGCCATGGCCGGTGTTGAGATAGAGATTGGAGAAATCGGTGCGGCCGATCAGCGGCGGCCCGTCGGGTGTCATCGGCCGCAGCCCGCACCAGAAGGTCGCCGATCGCATGTCGCCGCTGCCCGGAAACAGGTCGCCGACCGAATGTTCGAGCGTGCGCCGCCGCGATTCGTGCAGCCGCAGGTCGAAGCCGGAAATCTCCGCCGTGCCGCCGACCCGGATACGGTCGCCGAGCCGGGTGATCGCTACTTTGTAGCTCTCGTCCATCACGGTCGAGACCGGTGCGGCGGCGGCGTCCTTGATCGGCAGGGTGATCGAATAGCCCTTGACCGGGTAGACCGGGATGGGCCGCTTCAGCATGCGCATGAACCGTGCCGAATAGCTGCCCATCGCCATCACATAGGCATCAGCGACCATCCAGCCCTTGCTGGTGCTGACGTTGGTGATGCGATCGCGCTTCTTGACGACGCGCCGTATCTCCGTGTCGTATTCGAAGGTGACGCCGCGTGCCGCGCAAAGCTCGGCAAGCCTGTCGGTGAACATCTTGCAGTCGCCGGTTTCGTCGCCGGGCAACCGCAGGCCACCGACGAATTTTTCGCGCACGCCGGCCAGCCCAGGCTCGGCCGCAATGCAGCCGTCGGGGTCGAGGACCTCGTAGGGGACGCCATAGGCCTTCAGCACCTCGACATCGCCGCCGACGCCGTCGAGCTGCTTTTGCGTTCGGAAGAGCTGCAGCGTGCCCTTGGCGCGCTCGTCATAGGCGATGCCGGTCGCCTCGCGCAGCGCCTTCAGCGTGTCGCGGCTGTACTCGGCCAGCGGCACCATGCGCGCCTTGTTCAGCGCGTAGCGTTCAGCCGTGCAATTGCGCAGCATCTTGACCAGCCATATCCACATATGCGGATCGAGGGCCGGTCGCACCACCAGTGGACCGTGCTTCATCAAAAGCCATTTGATGGCCTTCAGCGGAACGCCGGGCCCGGCCCAGGGCGAGGCATAGCCGGGCGAGATCTCGCCGGCATTGGCAAAGCTGGTTTCCAGCGCCGGGCCTTTCTGGCGATCGATCACCGTCACCTGATGACCGGCCTCGGCAAGAAAATAGGCGGTTGTGACCCCGATCACGCCGCCGCCCAGCACGAAGATCTTCATCGTTTGGTTCTCCGCGGCGGCATCTCGTCGGGATTCGAGACCGGGATCATCGCCGCCTCATGTCTGCCGGATTCTGTGGCCTCAGCCAAGTGCCGATGCTTAGGGAAAAGACATGCGTGAGGACAACAACCTTGCGTCCTAGCCATTCACATAGCGCCGGTGGAAACGGTGGCCGAGACTGGTCAAGACCTCATAGCCGATGGTGCCGGCTTGGCCGGCTACCTGGTCCACCGTCTGCGACGACGGTCCGATGAGTTCGACGAGGTCGCCGGCCTTCAGCCTGCCGGGCGGCAATGCGGAAATGTCGAGGATGATCGAATCCATCGAAACCCGGCCGACGAAGGGCAGCCGCACATTTTCGAGCCAGGCGGAGGAAGCGGCGCGTCGATGCCAGCCATCGCCATAGCCGAGCGAAATCGTCGCCGCGGCAAGCGGAGCCTTGGCGTGGAAAGTGTGACCGTAGCCGACACCGGCGCCGGCCTCCAATATCCGCGTCTGGATGACCTTGGCTTGCAATCGCACCACCGGCAGCATCGGATTGTCCTTCGCCGGCGTCGGATTGACGCCATAGAGAGCGGCACCCGGACGAACGAGGTCGTAGTGATAGCGCTGCCCGAGAAAAATGCCTGATGAATTGGCAAGGGAAACCGGCGCTTCCGGCAGCATCCGGCGCAGCCGTTCGAATTCCAGCCGCTGCCGCTCGTTGGCCGGCTGCTCGGGTTCATCGGCGCAGGCGAGATGGCTCATCACGAACGTCAGTTCGACACCGTCGAAAGCCTGCGGATCCTGCGCGACTGCCTTCACCTCGGATGGCATCATGCCGAGCCGCGACATGCCGCTGTCGACCTGGAGGGCGGCCGGCAACTTACGGCCCACCCGCCCGGCCATCTCGCGCCATGCCGCGAGTTGGCTGGCGCTGTTGAGTACTGGGCAAAGCCCTGCCGCAACCGCTTCCGTTTCCGCACCCGGCGGAATGCCGTTCAGCACATAAATGGCCGGGTCTGAGCCGAGCGCCTTGCGCAGCAAGATGCCGCCGGCCAAATGCGCAACAAAGAAAGTATTACAGCCCTCACCCATCAGCGCCGCCGCCACCGGCGCCGCGCCAATCCCATAGCCGTCGGCCTTGACCACTCCAGCACAGCCGACGCCGCCCAGCCGCGCCTTCAGCCGCCGGTAGTTCTCACGGACGGCGCCGAGATCGATGGTCAGGATCGCCCCTGCCGCGGCTTCGCTGATCGGTTCGCCCAGGGTGACGGTCGGCGGAAGAGATTTGCTTGAGATGTCGTTCATGCCGACCTGTTTTAACGGAAGGCCGGCGGCTACGCCACCAGGTGCCGGAACGCCGCCACCACGTCTTCGTAGACCTTGCGCTTGAACGGCACGATCAGGCCCGGCAATTCCAGCATCGGCCGCCACGCCCACCGGTCGAACTCGGCCTTGTGGCCACCCGGCGGCGGATTGATCGCGATCTCGCTTTCGTCGCCGTGGAAACGGAAGGCAAACCATTTCTGCGTCTGGCCCCGATATCGTCCCTTGAAGGCGACGCCGACCAGATGCGCCGGCAGGTCGTATTTGATCCAGTGCGGCGCCTCGGCCAGCAGCGACACCGAGCGCATGCCGGTCTCTTCGTAAAGTTCACGCGCCGCCGCGGGCAGCGGCTCCTCGCCATCATCGATGCCGCCCTGCGGCATCTGCCAGAGCTGCGTCTTTCCAGCGAATTCGCTGTCCGGCTCGGCAATGCGACGGCCGACCCAGACCAGGCCGGCCTCATTGAGGACCATCGCCCCTACGCAGGGCCGGTAGGGCAGCGTCTCGGAGTCAACGAGCTTGTTCTTTGCCATCTCAGCCTTTTTCCGGATCTATGGCCACCGCCGAAACCGGCACGATCTCGATGCCGCGCTTCTTGGCCTCGGTCACCCAGGAAGACACGGTATCCACCGTCAGGTCGAAAGCCGAGCCGATGCCGACGGCAAACCCTTTCGCCCGTGCCGTCGCTTCCAGCCCATCCAGTTTCTTCAATATGGCGCCGCGGTCCTGCACCGCATCGATCGCCGTATCGCCGCCGACGAACGGCACGCCGTCCTTCAGCGCCAGTTCGGGTGCCAGGCTGCGCGCCGACGAACCGTCGTCGACATAGGCCAGACCACGCTTGCCAAGCTCGGCCATCAACGGCCCCATCGCCGTCGCGTCGGCCGAAAAGCGGGCGCCCATATAGTTCATGACGCCGGTGTAGTTGGTCGTTCGCGACAGCGCCCAGCGTAAATTCTTCAAATTCTCGTCCGGCGTTGCAGCCACGGTCAGCGTGTTACGGCCGGGATTCACGTTCGGATAGTCGAACGGCTCAAGCGGTACCTGCATGATGACCTCATGGCCGCTCTGCCGCGCTACCTGCATCCAGCGGCCGATGCTGTTGCCTTGCGGCGCGAAGGCCAGCGTCACTTCCGCCGGCAGCTTGGCGATGGCTGCCTGCGTGCCGGTCTGCGACACGGCAAGCCCGCCGATGACGAGCGCGACGCGTGCACCGCGAGCCCCGGACCACGGCCGCGCATAGACATCGAACGGGCGCCTGCCGTCGGCGGCGCGGATCGGCAACGGACCGGTTTCGCTGGCCTCGACCAGCGCCTTGTCGGGAATATGCGCGATCCTGAGGTTCTGGCCGATCGTCGAAGGGTCGCGAATGACTATGGCCGCCTCGGGTGGACCGTCGCCCCCCTCGGTCTGGACATGGATGATCTGCGGACCGCCCGTCTTCGGCCCGCTTATGTTGGCCCCGCTTGCGTTGCTTGGCGCAGCCATTTCGGGCGTCGCCTTGGCGGGCGCGGCGGCGGTATCCGCCGCCGGCGTCTTAGGCGTCGAAACGGCTACTTCTTGCAGCTTCCGGAACGGCTTGTCTCGCAAGGCGATCGCGCTGGAGACGCCTACCACCGACAGCACGACAAGCGCGGCCGCGACCGCACCGGCGCTGATCCCGCTGCCTGAGCGCGGCAGCCGGATCGCCTGTCCGAGAGGTCGTTCTATGTCCTTGCCGATATCAGCCAAGCCCGCACCCCCGGCGCGCATCCCCGAAGTGAAACCTTCTCCGGAGGCGCAAATCCAAAATGTCGGCGCGTCCCCTTGCTTCACTGGACGCGCAGCATGCCGGCCGCGGCCCCCGAATCAAACTGCCGGAGCCTCGCGGCCCCGGCCGCATCGCATCGCTTCGCTCAGGCAGCCAGACCTGTTTGGCCCGGCTTGCCTGCCCTTACTGGTTCAACACGGCCTTTTGCGGATTCGGCGGGAACGCCGGATCGGTCTTCTGGCCGCGCAGCAGCTGCTCGGCATAGATGAGCTGCAAATCGTCCTTCGGTTCCGGCGGCACATAGGCTGCCGAACCCGAACCGGTGGTGCTTTCGTCGGCGCCCTTGATATGGCCCTTGAGGTCGGATTCGCCGCGCGTCAGGTCCCTGCCCTGCAGTTCCGCCGGCAGCGGCTGGTCGACCTTGATGTCGGGCGTGATGCCCTTGCCCTGGATCGACTTGCCGGACGGCGTGTAATAGAGCGCCGTCGTCAGCCGCAGCGCCCCGTTCTCGCCAAGCGGAATGATGGTCTGCACCGAACCCTTGCCGAAGGACTGCGTGCCGACCACCGTGGCGCGGCGCAGATCCTGCAGCGCGCCGGCGACGATTTCCGAGGCACTGGCCGAGCCGCCATTGACGAGCACGATCAGCGGCTTGCCGCCGATGTCGTCGCCGGCCCGCGCGTCGAAGCGGGTGACGTCCTTCGGGTCGCGGCCGCGCGTCGAGACGATCTCGCCACGGTCGAGGAAGGCATCCGACACGCTCACCGCCTGGTCGAGCAAACCGCCCGGATTGAGGCGCAGGTCGAGCACGTAGCCCTTGAGCTTGTCGTTCGGCACCTGCTTCTTGATGGTGTCGATGGCATTCTCGAGGTCGTCATAGGTTTTTTCGGTAAAGGAGGTGATCTTCATGTAGCCGATGTCGTTTTCGACCCGGAACTTGACCGCCTTGACCTTGATGATGTCGCGCACGACCGTCAGTTCGATCGGCTTGTCGGCGCCCTGGCGCAGGATGGTGAGCTTGATCGGCGTATTGACCAGCCCGCGCATCTTCTCGACAGCGTCGTTGAGCGTCAGGCCGCGGACCTCCTCGCCGTCGATCTTGGCGATATAGTCGCCGGCGAGCACGCCTGCCTTGGCGGCCGGCGTATCGTCGATCGGCGTGATCACCTTGACCAGGTCGTTCTCCATGGTGACCTCGATGCCGAGGCCGCCGAATTCGCCCTTGGTCTGCACGCGCATGTCCTGCGCTTCTTCGGCATTCATGTAGGAGGAGTGTGGGTCGAGCGACGACAGCATGCCGTTGATGGCATTTTCGACCAGCGACTTGTCGTCGGGCGGCGTCACATAATTCGCCCGTACCCGTTCGAAGATATCGCCGAAGATCGCCAGTTGCTTATAGGTCTCGGAGCCCGCAGCTTTCGCTGTCGAGCCGGGCGCGCCATAGACCAGGCTCATCGCCGATGCACCCATCAGCGCACCGGCAAACAGAAGCGACAGTTTCCGCATCATTCACGTCCTTCCAGAAAAACGGTCCGCCCACCATGGGGCCGGATCGACGGGTTTTCCATCCTTGCGGAACTCGACATAGAGCTCCGGCGTGGCATTTCCATTCTTCGATGCCGAGGTGCTCGCCACCCGGGCCTCTCCCATCGCGCCGACCGGCTCACCTGCGAGCACCGACTGGCCAGACGCGACGCTGATTCTGCTCATCCCCGCCAGGACGACATGATAGCCGTCACCCGCATTCAGGATCAAGAGTTGACCGTAAGAGCGGAAAGGCCCCGCATAAAGCACATTTCCATCCGCCGGCGCTGTGACGATGGCTCCCGATTGTGTCGCAACCATGTCACCGAGCATCATCGCGCCGTTACCGTCGTCGGCCCCGAACCGCCGCTTGATCCTGCCGGTGACCGGCAGCGCGATCTGCCCTTGAAGCGCGGAAAACGGCGCGGCAGCGGTGAGCCTGTTGCTCTCCGGCACCGGCAGCGAGGCCAATTCCGTCGGCGCCGCAGCCGATGCCGGGCCCTTGTCGGCGTCGGCCGTCTTTTGCTCGGCTGCCTTGGCCGCATCCGCCGCCTTGCGGGCTCTGTCGGCCTCGAGCGAGGCGATCAGTTCTTTCAGGCTGCCGGCCTTGGCCGCCAGCATCGCGGACCGTTGCTTTTCGGCGGCCAGCGCGGTTTGCGTATCGGCGGCGAGCTTCTGCTTGGCTTCGAGCAGCATGCCGAGCCGCTTTTTTTCCGTCGCCTGCTCGCCGACAGCTGCCGTCAGCCGCGCCCGCTCGGCCTCGATCGAGGCCGTCACCCGCGACTGCTCCTTGAGGTCGGCCAGCAACATGTCGGTCTGCTGGCGCAGTTCCGGCACCACGGCACCGAGCAGGATGGCGCTGCGCACCGACGACAATGCGTCCTCCGGCTTGACCAGGATCGCCGGCGGCGGATTGAGCCCCATGCGCTGCAGCGCGCCGAGCACTTCGGCCAGAACGTCGCGTCTGGCGGCCAGTGAGGCGCGGATCTTCTGCCCCTGCGCCTTCAGCCCCTCCAGCTTGCCGCCAATGTCCTCGATGTCCCGGCCGAGCTTCTGCTCGGTCATCGCCGACTGGATCAGCGCCGCGGTGATCGAGGCGTGGTCCTTCTTGACAGCCGCTATGTCGGCGGCGAGCTTGGCCAGCCGCTCGGACGACAGCGTGATCTCTTTCGATACTTTTTCGTATTCGGCGCGGCTCTGGTCCGGGTCGGGCGCCAGGTCGAGCGTGTTCTCGGCCCGCGCGACGCCGAGCGAAAGCGCGATCGTCGCCACGGCGATGCCGTAGCGCACGCGCCAGGAGCCCGTTCGTGATTTCCAGTCTTCAGACATTGAAGCCTAACTCTATGCGCGGCTTCGTTAACGAACCATCAACCATGTTCGAGCCCCGGCCGCCATCCGCAAACCCCATGAGCCCAAACTGTCGATGAGCATTGGGGCAAAAATCCGGGCGGCTGGCATCAATTCGCCGACGGAGCCGACTTCATGAACGATGGTAGGGGTGACCGGAAAGGATAGTGGCCGCCCGGTAAAGCTGCTCGCCCAGCATCACGCGGACCAGCTGATGCGGCCAGGTCAGCGCGCCGAGCGACACCGTCAGATCAGCCAGGTCGCGCAGCGACTGGTCATGGCCGTCGGCGCCGCCAATGGCGATCACCAGCGCCTTGCGCCCGCCATCGCGCAGCGAACCTATGCGGCCGGCGAAATCCTCGGAGGAAAGGTTCTTGCCGCGCTCATCCAGCAGCATCAGCGCCGTGCCCGGTTGCAAGTGCGTCTGCAGCTTCTGGCCTTCCTCGCGCCGGCGCTCATTGGCTGTCTGCGCGCGACCTTCCGCAATCTCGACGATCCCGGCGAATTCGAGGCCTACGGCAGGACCGCTCCTGGCAAAACGCTCGAAATAGCGGTCGGCCAACTGCTTCTCGGGGCCGGCTTTCATTCGGCCCACGGCATGAACCGTAATCTTCATCCCTGCCTCGAAGAGCCGCTGATGCATGTCGAACGACGACATACATCAAGACGAATACGGCTCAGTGGAGGGTCTCCTCCTCGAGATCGGGCGCCTGCCACATCTTTTCGAGATTGTAGAAGTCGCGGACCTCGGGACGGAAGACATGGACGATGATGTCGCCCGAATCGATCAGGACCCAGTCGGCGCCAGCCAGCCCCTCGACGCGCGCCGTGCCGAGCCCGGCATCCTTCAGCGCCTTGAGGAGATGATCGGCAACAGCCGAGACATGACGGTGCGATCGGCCCGACGCGACGACCATGTAGTCGCCGAGGCTCGATTTCCCCTGAATGTCGATTGAGACGATGTTTTCGGCCTTGGAGTCTTCCAGACTGGCAAGGACTGTCTTGATGGCGCGGGACACGGCGTCGTTTACGCTGATCCCGGCCGGCGAAGGCACGATGTCGGCCTTCTTCCGCAGTGCTGTTCTCAGTGTATTTCCTTTCGCAGCAAGAACAACCAAATCACCTCTGAAATCAGGTGACACTGCTTAGATAGGCAGAGTTAGGTCGCAGTTTCAAGACACCGCTCGCAAGCAGGCACCCGGCAGCGGCCGAATATCCGGCTTTTCGGGCCAGAAAATCGGAACCGCCTCGCCCCGCAGCGGTTATCGGCTCATCCACGAACCGGAATCCCGACATGCCGATCGATCCCCAGAACGCCCTCCTCACCGTGCAATCCGGCCTGGCGCAACTCAGCACGCTGATCGTCTCCTACTCGCTTTCGGCGGTCGGCGCCGTCATCCTGCTGGTCATCGGCTACATCGTCGCCGGCCTCGCCGAGCGTTCGATCTATGCCGGCCTCGGCCATATCAGCGGCTTCGACGAAACGCTCCGCCATTTCTTCTCGCAGGTCGTCCGCTACGCCATCCTGGGACTGGTCGTGATCATGGTTCTCGGCCAGTTCGGCGTGCAGACGGCTTCGATCATTGCCGCTATCGGTGCCGCCGGCCTGGCCATCGGCCTGGCGCTGCAAGGCACGCTGCAGAACATTGCCGCCGGCATCATGCTCCTGGCGCTGCGGCCGTTCCGCATCGGCGAATATGTCGAAGTCGGCGCGATATCCGGCACCGTCGAGGAGATCGGGCTGTTTGCCACAACGCTGAGGACGGTCGAAGGCGTCTACGTGCTTGCACCCAACTCGACCCTGTGGAACCAGCCGGTCCGCAATTTCACCCGCAACGGTGTGCGCCGCGGCGACATCACGCTCAGCATCGGCTCCTGGAACGACATCGATTTTGCGCAGAAGACCATGCTCGGTGTCGCCGCCGCCGACCGGCGCGTCAGGCGGCAGCCGGCGCCGATCGCCTTTGTCGCGACTGTCGGCGACAGCACCGTCGCCATCACCTTGCGCTACTGGACGGCGGCTGCCGATTTCTTCGCCGCCCAGATCGACCTCACCAAGAGCGTCAAGCAGGCGTTCGATGCCGAAGGCCTTTCAATCCCGGCGCCGGCGCCGAAAGCGCCGCAGCCGGATGCCTCTGCCACGCGGCAATAGAGCATCTTAAGCCGGCCGGCAGATGGCCCTCAAAGCTCTCCGCGCCCGCGCTGATCTTCGGGCGCGAAGGCGAGATCGACAGGCAACGGCGCCTGCGCCGTCATCGGCGCGAAACTGCCGGTCTCGGTGGCGGGCACCGGCCGCACCATGACGACGCGCCAGAGAACGAACAGGCAGTAGGCGGTGGCAATGACGATTGCCACATAGATGAAGGCCTGCGTGCCGTAGACGGCGGAAAGTCCGGTCACAATGCCGGGTACGACGAAGCCGGACAGCGACCAGGCAAACAAAAGCGAGCTCGACAGCGCCACCATGTCGTCCTTGCCGGCGCGGTCGCCGGCATGGGCGCTGGCCAGCGAGTAGATCGATTCCGAGGCGCCGTCCCAGACCACATAGATGACAAGCAGCGCCGCCAGCGCGCCGCCGTCGAAACCGAGGGCAAACAGGCCCGCCGCGGCGGCAAGCGCCGACGCAGCGATCAGCACAAAGCGCCGGTCGGTGCGGTCGGAAATCCAGCCGAGCGGAATCTGCAGGATCAGCGTGCCGACCGGCATTGCCGAAAGCAGCAAGGCGACGTCGGCCTGGCTGTAGCCCTTGGCCGTGGCATGGATCGGCGCAAAACCCGAGATCGTCATCGACAGGCCGCCGACGGCAAGCATGCCGGCAACGCCGACCGGGGAGATCCGCCAGGCGCGGCCAAGCGCCACGGACGCCGCTTGCGGCGCCTGCGGCTGCGCAAGCCGCGTCAGCCCGACGGGAAGGATCGACAGCGCGGTGAAGGCAATGCCGATCAGCGGCGCGTCGGCCGCGCGGATATCGACCAACGCCAGCGTCGAGTAGCCGACGCCGAGCCCGGCGACGTAGGCAACGTAGAAGATAGCCATGACCCGGCCGCGGATGGCGTTGGCGACGACATCGTTCAGCCAGCTCTGCGCGACAATGAACAGGCCGCATATGGCAAAGCCGTAGAGTGCCCGTGCAGCGATCCATGGCAATGGGTGCGGCCCGGCGCCGACCGCGGCGTTGGACAGCACGATCAGTGCCGACAGCACCATGAACACGCGGGCATGGCCGACACGCCGCACCAGCGGCCCGGTCAGGATGCAGCCGGCGAGGCCGCCAGCCGAAAGGCCGGTGACGATCAGCCCCGCCCATGTCGGATCGAAGCCCTCGGCGCCGAGCCGGACTGGGATATAGGCGAACATCAGCCCATTGCCGACGGCGATCAGCGCCATCGACAAAAGGATGCTGGCAATGGCGATCGACGGCGCCGGCTGCCCTAGACCGTTCTTGTCCTGGTCGCGCTCGAGAATCGTCATGACCGAGGATCGCCCATCAAGCAGGTCAAGGCAGCGGCAAAAGCGACATCACCGGACTTGCCTTCTCCCCTTGTGGGAGAAGGTGGATCGGCGCGCAGCGCCGAGACGGATGAGGGGTGCTGGAAGAAATGCAGCGTAAAAAGACCGAGGGATTTTAAGTGCTTAGTTCTTCAAGATAGCGATCATTCCAGCACCCCTCATCCGACCGAGCTTCGCTCGGCCACCTTCTCCCACAAGGGGAGAAGGAGACTCCTATCCCTTTGCCACCTTGCGGATCGCGCTCGACGACAGCGACGAACGCGGGCCGTGGATGAAGGTCCAGGCCGGCGCGTCCATGCGGGCGAGCCGCGGCGCATCGCCCTCGTCGACGCGGGCATAGTCGAAGGTCTTGGCGACCACCGACGACAGGAACGACAGCGTCGCACCCGGCCGGTCGACCACCGCGATCGGAAACGTCATCACGATGCGGCGCCAGCGCTGCCAGCGGTGGAAGTCGCGAAGCGAGTCGGCGCCCATGATCCAGACAAAATCGACGCCCGGGTTACGCGCCTTGACCAGCGCCAGCGTGTCGGCGGTGAAGCGGACGCGGTGGGCCGCCTCGAATGCGGTGACCTTGATCTTCGGATTCTTCGCGATCTTTTCGGATAGCTGCAGCCGCTCGGCCAGCGGCGCCAGGTCTCCGGCATTCTTGAGCGGATTGCCGGGCGTCACCATCCACCACAGCTGATCGAGCGCAAGGCGTCTGAGTGCGATCTCGGCGACCAGCGCATGGCCGGCATGCGGCGGGTTGAACGAACCGCCGAACAGCCCGACCGCCACGCCTTTCCCGGCATGCGGCGTCTTGAGATAGCGGGAGGATATGGCATGTTCGGACAAGGCAAGCATGCGTCAGGCACCCCCCTCTGCCGCGCCGGGCATCTCCCCCTCAAGGGGGGAGATTGTCAGCTTCATCCCTGGCGCCCTTAGTGCGACATCGAAGATTGGCGAAAGTCTATGCGACATCCGATCTCCCCCCTTGAGGGGGAGATGTCCGGCAGGACAGAGGGGGGTGGCTGGGCGCACGCCTCTCAGGCTCGGACTGTGGACGGATTCAAGGCCTCACCTGTCCCGACCCGCGCACGCGATATTTGAACGAGGTCAGTTGCTCGACGCCGACCGGCCCGCGTGCATGCATCTTGCCGGTGGCGATGCCGATCTCGGCGCCCATGCCGAACTCGCCGCCATCGGCAAACTGGGTCGAGGCGTTGTGCAGAAGAATCGCCGAATCGACCTCGTTGAAGAACCGGTCGACCGCTGTGGCGTCCTCGGCGATGATCGCCTCGGTGTGATGCGAGGAAAACGTCTCGATATGCTCGATGGCGCCGCCAATGCCGTCGACCAGCTTCACCGCAATGATGGCATCGAGATACTCGGTCACCCAGTCTGCATCGGTCGCGGGCTGGGCATCGGCATAAAGCCTCAGCGCCTCGGCATCGGCATGGATCTCGCAGCCCGCCGCCCGCAGGGCCTCGAGGATCGGCACCAGGTGCGTGCCGGCGGCGGCACGGTCGACCAGCAGCGTCTCGGCAGCACCGCACACCCCGGTGCGCCGCATCTTGGCATTGACCGCGATCTTGACCGCCATGTCGAGATCGGCCGATCGGTCGATATAGAGATGGCAGATGCCCTCGAGATGCGCGAAGACCGGCACCCGTGCCTCGTTCTGCACACGCTCGACCAGGCTGCGGCCGCCGCGCGGAATGATGACCTCGAGATTGCCGGAAAGTCCTTTCAGCATTTCGCCGACGGCGGCGCGATCGGTGGTCGGCACCAATTGTATGGCATCCTCCGGCAGCCCGGCTGGCTTCAGCCCCTCGACCAGGCAGGCATGGATAGCGGCGGAAGAATTCGCCGAATCCGAGCCGCCGCGCAGGATCACCGGATTGCCCGCCTTGAGGCAGAGCGCGCCGGCATCGGCGGTCACGTTAGGCCGGCTCTCATAGATGACGCCGACGACGCCGAGCGGCGTGCGCACCCGTTCGATATGCAACCCGTTCGGCCGGTCCCATGCGGCAATGACATCGCCGACCGGATCGCGTAACCCGGCGATCTCGCTGATACCGTCTGCCATGGCGCGGATGCGGGCGGGATCGAGCTTCAGCCGATCCATCGACGCTGCCGATAGGCCAGCCTCCCTGCCATTTCTGATGTCGATGGCATTGGCGTCGAGGATGTCCTGCTCATGCCGAAGGATCGCCTGAGCCATGCCGATCAGCGCCGCGTGCTTGCGCTCGGCCGCAGCTATGGCCAGCGGGCGGGCCGCGGCACGCGCGCGGCGGCCGATATCGGCCATCAGCGCCACGGTATCATCCCGGGATTTTTCATGCAGCGTCAGCATGGCTCATCCTCCGCTATGTAACCTGGTCACCGACTACTTGCTCACCACCGGCATGGCTCACCACAAGGTCGTCGCGGTGGATCATCGCCGAACGCGCCTCGTAGCCGAGCACGGTTTCGATCTCTGTCGTCCTCAGCCCAGCGATCCTTACGGCATCGGCGGCATCATAGGCAACCAGCCCGCGCGCGATCTCGCGGCCCTCGGGCGACAGGATCGCCACCGTGTCGCCACGCGCAAAATTGCCGCTGACCAGTTTGACGCCGGCCGGCAGCAGCGACTTGCCGGAGAGCAGCGCGCCGATGGCGCCGGCATCGACGGTCAGCCGGCCGGCCGGTTCGAGCTGCCCGGCGATCCAGGTCTTGTAGCCCTTGACCGGATTGGCGCTCGGCCGGAAGAAGGTGGCACGCTCGCCGCGCTCGATTGCCAGCAGCGGCGACAGCCGCGTGCCCGATGTGATGATCATGGCGGTGCCGGCGGCGGTCGCGATCTTGCCGGCGTCGAGCTTGGTGCGCATGCCGCCGCGCGACAATTCCGAAGCAGCGGCACCCGCCATCGCTTCGATGTCGGGGGTGATGCGGTCGACGACCTGAATGAACCGGGCTTGCGGGTCACGCGCCGGCGGTGCCGTGTAGAGCCCGTCAACGTCGGAGAGCAGCACCAAAAGGTCGGCGCCCATCATGGTGGCGACACGCGCCGCCAGCCGGTCGTTGTCGCCATAGCGGATTTCGGAGGTGGCCACCGTATCGTTCTCGTTGATGACCGGCACCGCCTTCATCTTGAGCAGTGTCGAAATCGTCGCCCGCGCGTTGAGATAGCGGCGGCGCTCTTCGGTGTCGCCGAGCGTCAGCAGGATCTGGCCCGATTTCAAGCCATTCTTGCCGAGCGCATCCGACCAGGCGCCGGCCAGCGCGATTTGCCCGACGGCGGCCGCCGCCTGACTCTCCTCGAGCTTCAGCGCCCGCTTGCCGAGGCCGAGAATGGTGCGGCCAAGTGCAATCGCGCCCGAAGACACGACGAGAATTTCGGCGCCGCCATTGGCCAGCACGGCGATGTCGTCGGCAAGCGAGGCCAGCCAGTCGCGCTTCAGGCCCGTCGTGCGGTCGACAAGCAGCGCCGAGCCGATCTTGACGGCAATGCGCCGATAATTTTTCAGCGATTGCGCGGCCATGGCTATGTGTTCCAGCGCGTCTCGACCGGCGCAGCGGCAGCCTCGCGTGCATCGGCCACCACAGCGATCAGCGCGCGCAACACCGCCTCGACGCCTTCGCCGGTGACCGCCGAAAGCAGCATCGGCGCGCGGCCGGCGGCACGTTTCAGCGAGGCGGTCTTTTTCTTGCGTGCGTCGGCATCGAGTATGTCGACCTGGGAAAGCGCGACGATTTCGACCTTGTCGGTCAGCCCATTGCCGTAGGCTTCGAGCTCGGCACGCACGGTCTTGTAGGCATTGGCCGGATTTTCTTCCTGCGCCGAGACAAGATGCAGAAGGACACGCGTGCGCTCGACATGGCCAAGGAAGCGGTCGCCGATGCCGACACCTTCATGCGCGCCTTCGATCAGGCCCGGAATATCGGCAATGACGAATTCGCGACCGTCGATGCGGGCCACGCCAAGGCCCGGATGCAGCGTGGTGAAGGGATAGTCGGCGATCTTCGGCTTGGCCGCGGTGACCGCCGCCAGGAAGGTCGACTTGCCGGCGTTGGGCAGCCCGACAAGGCCGGCATCGGCGATCAGCTTCAGCCTGAGCCAGATGTTGAGCTCTTCGCCCGGCAGTCCGGGATTGGCGCGGCGCGGCGCCTGGTTGGTCGAGGTCTTGAAGTGCTGGTTGCCGAAACCGCCATTGCCGCCCTTGGCCAACAGAAAGCGCTGGCCGACGACCGTCAGATCGCAGATCAGCGTCTCATTGTCCTCGGCAAAGACCTGTGTTCCAGCCGGCACTTTCAGCGTTACGTCGGCACCCTTGGCGCCGGTCATGTTGCGGCCCATGCCGTGCGTCCCGGTCTTGGCCTTGAAATGCTGCTGGTAACGATAGTCGATCAGCGTGTTCAGCCCATCGACCGCCTCGACCCATACATCGCCGCCGCGACCGCCGTCGCCGCCGTCCGGGCCGCCGAACTCGATGAACTTTTCGCGCCGGAACGACACCGAACCGGCGCCGCCGTCGCCGGAGCGGATGTAGACCTTGGCTTGATCGAGAAATTTCATCGGATTGTATGGTTTCTGCTATTGGCTTTGCGGGATTGCTCTAAACCAAGGCGGGTCGAAGGGCGAGGGCCGTTTTTGCTACTGTAACGTCGCGCGTAGCTCTGGACGCGTACCATTTGGTTGACCCTTGCCGAAAATCGATCTTCGGCTTTCCAAGCGCGAGATGTCGGAATGAAGCTGGTAACTTACAATATCCACTACGGCGTCGGTCTCGACGGCCGGTACGATGTCGGCCGTATCGCCGATGCCGTGCGCGGCGCCGACGTGATCGCGCTGCAGGAGGTCACCCGCGCCAACCCGAAGAATGGCGGCCGCGACATGGTGGCCGACCTCGGCAAGGCGCTGCCCGACTATTTTGCCGTCTACGGCAGCAATTTCGAAGCCGACGCCGGCTCGCGCCTGGAGAACGGCCGCGCCATCACGACCACCTTCCAGCTCGGCAACATGGTGCTGTCGAGGACGCCGATCCATCTGTCGCGCAATCTCCTTTTGCCGCGCAGCCGCAGTGTCGAGGCGATGAACTTCCAGCGCGGCGCGCTGGAGGCGCTGATCGAAACGCCGCTTGGTCCGATCCGCTTCTATTCCACCCATCTCGACCATCGCAGCCCGGTTGAACGGCTGAGCCAGATCCGCTTTCTGCGCCAGCGTCTGTTGAAATACTCGCTCGAGGGCGGCGGGCTCTCCGGCGTCGCCGAGATCGGCTTGCCGGAGCTGCCTTGTCCCGAAGCCTTCGTCGTCATGGGCGACTTCAACATGCTGGCCGGATCGCCGGAACATGTCGAACTCGCCGGCCAGGCTGACCATGAATTCGGCATGCCGGTGACCGCCGACCTCGCCGTCGATGCCGCCACGCGCCTCGGCGCCGCCGGCGCCGATCTCGTCACCTGGGTCGACCCCAAGCGGCCGGGCGATACCAGCCGCTACAAGCGCATCGACTACATCTTCACCAGCGCCTCGCTTGCCAAATCGCTGAGGCGCCTGTGGGTCGACCGGCAAGCGGCCGGTTCGGATCACTTGCCGGTCTGGCTCGAGATGACGTGAGCCGCATCCATCAAAAATGCACCCAGTTCCGCAGGCTGGTCCAGGTCTTGCGATCGAGGCGGTAGCGCTCGACCGGCACCTGGCCTGCAACGATCGAGTTCAGCATGCCCTGGCCGGCATACTGGAAGCCGCATTTGTGGATGACCCGGCGCGAGGCCGGATTGATAACCCGCGTCGAGGCGTGCAGCACCTGGATCGTGGTTCTCTGGAAGGCAAGGTCGACCAGTGCGTGCGCTGCTTCCGTCGCGTAGCCGCGTTTCCAGTACGGCTCGCCGATCCAGTAGCCGAGCTCCAGCCCACGATCCGTAGTGTTGAGCCCGGCACAGCCGACGAAGGTCTCGGTGCCGGCCAGCGTCAACGCATAGGCGATTCCGGCCCGGCGCGATGCCGTCATGGCCAGGAAAGCGCGTGCCTCCGCCTCGCCATAGGGATGCGGCATGCGAGCCAGCATTTCCGCGACGTGGCGGTTGTCGGCGAGCGCCACCAATTGCTCGATGTCGCTCTCACCCGGGGGCCGCATGACCAGCCGCTCGGTCGCGAGCACCGGGCAATCTATCGTGTAACTTTCGTCGTCTGTCGCTTCCGCTTCGGCAACCATATCAAAGTCCTCCAGGCACAAGAAAAAGGGGAGATGGAAACCCATCTCCCCTGATCCATTTCCTGGCTTGGCCAGACACCGGTCCCGAGATGGGTGCCGGTGTTCTCGTGCGGAACCGGCTACTCCGCTGCCTTCGTCATCGGGTTCACCGATACGTAGGTTCGGCCATTGGCTTTTTTGTTGAAGGTGACTGCGCCAGCTTCGAGCGCAAACAGCGTGTGGTCCGTGCCAATGCCGACATTGGTGCCGGGATGCCACGTCGTGCCACGCTGACGAATGATGATGTTGCCCGGAATCACGGCTTCGCCACCGAACTTCTTCACGCCGAGCCGCTTGGAATGGGAGTCGCGACCATTGCGCGACGATCCGCCAGCTTTCTTGTGTGCCATCTAACTACTCCGATGCGCCGCGAGGCGCCTAAACGATCTTATGAACGCGTTCGCGTTCCGTTTCAAGTCCGATCCGGCGCCGATTGCGCCGGTTCGTTCTACTTCTTCGCCAATTCCTTGGCCTGCTCGCGCCAGTCCTTGATCTGGTCGGCGCTGAACGGCATGTGCTCGTCGATCTTGGCGACGTCCTTGTCGGACAGCTTGGCGATCTGGGCAAAGGTGGTGATGCCCTGTTCGTTGAGCTGGCCGGCGGCGACCGGGCCGATGCCCTTGATCACGGTCAGGTCGTCCGGCTCGCCCTTCGGCGCCTTGAACAACGGCGCGGCGGCTTCGGCAGCCTTGTCCTCGGTCGTCTCGGCCTTGGCTTCCTTCTTCGGCGCAGCCTCTGCCTTCGCTGCTGCCTTCGGCGCGGCTTCAGCCTTCGCCTCGGTCTTGGCTGCAACTTCGGCCTTCGCTTCGGTCTTGGCGGCGGCCTTCTTCGCCGGCTTGGCGCCACCCAGCAGGATCTCGGCAATCCTGACGGTGGTCAAAAGCTGGCGATGGCCGATCTTGCGGCGCGAATTCTGCCGACGGCGCTTCTTGAAGGCGATGACGGTACGGTTCTTGCCCTGCTCGACGACTTCGGCGGTGACCATCGCACCATCGACGAACGGCGCGCCGAACGTGACGTTCTCGCCTTCGCCATGCGCGAGCACGCTACCGATCTCGACGATGTCGCCGACATTGGCTTCGAGTTTTTCGATCTTCAGGAGATCGTTGGCGGCAACGCGATACTGCTTGCCGCCCGTTTTGATGACTGCGAACATTTTTTGCCTTTCGCTGTTCGGTCGGCCTTGATGAACCGCCTCAGGCGGTTCGGCCGTCTTTTTGTCAGTCTGCGGGTTCAAAAAACAAGCGGCGCGGAAGATCCCTCCACGCCGATTGCGCGCTGTCCCTAACCGAAGGTTCGGCTTGAGTCAAGGCAAGCGCCGCGGGCAAGCTGCAAACGGGTTGAGCCCAGTCCTTGCAAATATCGAGCAGCGGCTACCGGAGCCTCGAAGGAAGCACGGACAGAAGCTGCGGCGCCGGGGCAGATTGGCCCTTGTAACCTGCCTGTCCAGCCGTTATCTAGTGCGCCGCGCCGGCAACGGCGGACCATGACCGCGGAGAGGTGGCAGAGTGGTCGAATGCACCGCACTCGAAATGCGGCATGGGTGCAAGCCCATCGGGGGTTCGAATCCCTCCCTCTCCGCCACTTCGGAATGGTCCATTCCGGACCCATAGGTAACAGCATCTCTCATCGCGCCGGTAATGGCTTAAGATCGCGGGCCTATGCAGCCTTCCGCCGCAATTGGCTCACGCTCAGCCACACCGCCGAAACCAGGAAGTAGAGGGCGCCTACTGCGGCATAGCCGGCCACGTTGGAGATCGATGGCGGCATCGGCATCCGCGCCTGCGCGATGAAAAACGTGCCTGCCAGTGCTGATTGCCCTCCGCTCAGGACCATCGCCCACTGCGCACCAGAGCTCTTCCAACGGCGGACAGCGGTGCCGAGTTGAAGCAGGCCGGACAGGATCGCCCATAGGCCGAACACGCCGAGCACCCAATTCATGCTCATCTTCAGCGCAAAAACGACCGCGAGCGTTGTCGCCACACTGACCACGACGTTGATGGTCTGGGTGCGATTCTGTCCCAATCCTCCGCTGCGCGATGCGTCGACAAAATTGGCGAGAGCATCCCATGCAGGATAAGCCACGAGCAAAACCGCCACGACCACCCCGGAATTCTGTCCCACCGTAAAGGCAGCCGCCACCCACACAGCCGAGAACGCCGTCCGAGCGAAGTAATAAAGCTTGAGCCATTGTTCCTGGGAAAGATCGCCACTGTGAACCGTCATTGGATTGTCCTTTCGACTAGTAGGTAGGGACTCTCGACGAACGTCGCAGAGTGATTGCTAGTATAGTTAGTTGAGATCTAGGCCCGTATCCGGGGGGAAGCGCGGAGGCGCTCCAGGAGCGGGCCTGTCACGACGCCGAATATCTTCGGATCGCCATAGGCCCGTGCTGAAAGCATCGCGCCGTGAACGGTCGCCATGAACGCTTCAGCCTCGGCACGAGGGGTACTCATCAGTCGAAACTGGCCGTGCCGCGCACCGCGCTCCATCACCGATGTCAGCCAAGCCGACAGCGAGCGGAAATGCGCCCGGACCTCAAGGCTAACTTCCTCGGGCAGCACGGGGAGCTCGCTTGCCAACAGCGCGCAGATACAAAACGGGGCGCTGGCGTTCGCGATGCAGGCTTCCCAATACCCGGCATAGATCCGCAACTGTTCGAGCGGATCGGATTCGTGAAGTTCGACATTTGCCATCCCAGCTTCAGTTTCTTCGCGGTACCGCGCAACCAGCGTCCGAACCAGATCGACCTTGCTTGGGAAATGGTGATGGATGCTCGCCTTACGGATCCCGACCACATCAGCGATGTCGGCATAACTGAAACCGTTGTAGCCGCCAGCGACGATCAGTGAACGTGCGCAAGCCAGGATGTCATCAGAGGTGGTAGACAAGTTGCTCATACTTTTACCTACCTTCTGGTAGGATGGCAGTCAAGTCTTATTGCAACGCGAGTAGCGTGAAATTGCGTGGCTATGGCGTAGACGTCATTCGATCTTAATTGATCTCGGCCCGCCATCCATTCAGACAGCTCCGGTGTTTGTCGATCGAGGTAGCCATCCCACTTCGAGGACGAGGCAACACCCTCCGGCCGACCGGACCACCGCCAATCGCCGTGCGGCACTAGGCGTTTGCACCGACTGCGCTATCTCACCATCGTTAGCTTGTTCTATCGCTGGTTGAAGACTGGGAGGTTTCCATGGATCGGCGACTATTTTTGACAGGAATGTTTGGCATTGCCGGGGCCGCGGCCCTTGCAAGCACGGTTCGGCCAATCAACGCAGTGGCCGGCGTTCCAACTGCCAGAAGCGGCATTCTCGATGAACTCGAGGCGCCGGATGTCGAGACCTTCGACGACGATGAAACTCAAGCAGAGTTGCAACCAGTCTATCATCGCCGGTGGCACCGGCCGCGCCGGCGCCGCCGGCGCGCTTGGAGAAGGGTCTGTCGCGTTTACTGGCGAAACGGCTATCGGCGCAGGCGGTGCTTCCGCAGGCGCGTCTGGGTCTGGTTTCGATTCTAGCAACTGGCCGGCTTGAACCCTGGCCATCGCGGCCGGGGTTTTCGCCCCAGGCGGCCGTTAGCGCCCTTAGGGAGCTTTCCTAAGGGCGCGGAGGAAGCTGACGGTGTTTGCAGGGTTCAGAGCCACCAGCCTACGACTGGACGATACGACGATTTTCGCAAGGGTCGGAGGCACCGGTCCGCCGCTGCTGCTTCTTCACGGTTTTCCAGAAACGCATCTGATGTGGAGGGATATCGCCGCAGCCTTGGCGCTCCGCTTCACGGTGGTCGCCGCCGACCTTCGAGGCTATGGGCAAAGCGGATGTCCGATTTCCTCTGCCGATCATAGCCCATACGCCAAACGCGCCATGGCCGGCGACATGGTTCAGGCCATGAAGCAGCTGGGGTTTGAGCGGTTCATGGTTGCCGGGCATGATCGCGGCGGGCGGGTTACCTATCGCCTGGCGCTCGACCATCCCGACAAAGTGCTCAAAATCGCCGTCCTCGACATCATCCCCACCGCCGCAACGTGGGATCGGGCGGATGCCAGACTGGCGCTCGGCTTCTGGCCCTGGAGCCTTCTTGCGCAGCCGGAGCCCCTGCCGGAGCGTCTGATCGGCGCGGCTCCCGATGCTGTCGTCGACGATGCAATTACGCACTGGGGATCGTCGGCGAAAATGGTCTCCAAAGAGGTCAGGAACGCCTATGTTGATGCGCTTCGCGATCCCGCGCATATTCATGCCATCTGCGAAGAGTATCGCGCCGCTGCGACGATCGATCGTGAACATGACGCGCTGGACCGCGCAAACGGTCGTCGCATCGACTGTCCGCTACTGGCGCTATGGAGTGGCGAAGGCGCCCTGGAGAACTGGTATGCGCAAGAAGGCGGGCCGCTGGCCATCTGGAGGAAATGGGCCGACAGAGTGGCAGGATGCGCTGTCCAAGGCGGGCACTTTTTCCCGGAAGAGCACCCCGACAAGACGGCAGCGGCTCTCTCGGAATTCTTTGAAGACAAACAGGTCGGTCAGCACAGAGTATTGTAGAGGTCACATGCTTCAGTTACGCGGAACCTCGCGAGTGCTTCGCGGCCCTAGATCGAGAACCCTCCGAAAATCCGCCCGTCCGGCATCAATGTGCTTGATAAGGGAATGAAGGCGATCTCCACGTCCACGCCTCTGATATGCAGCCTCATGTTTGTCGGAAGTTGCGCATCGCCTTTGCCGGCATCCTTTGATGCTGCGAAATACGACAAGATGAGTTGCGTCGAGCTCAACGTGGCGATCGGCGCTGTCGCCGACGAAATGTCGGCGACAGCCATCGCTCGTGGCAAAGTCGTCCACACCAACATTCCGGGCTGGCTGCTGGGAGGGCAGCGTGTCGCCTCGACCGTGGCTGCCCGCCAGAGTGCGAAGATCGAGCGCTTGCGGCAGCAGGAGGCTGCGATTGCCGCGGCGAGACGAAGCCGGTGCTAATCGTCTCTTAGCCGTTCGATAAAACGCCTCTTATGGATATGCCGATCGCGGATCGCCTGCAGCCTGCGAGCAAAATCGTGGGTCGTGCCACATTCCTCGGCGATTGCCTTGAGGTCGAGCAGAAGGCTGGCGGCCTCATCGTAGCCGGGAGGGTTGCGGCGTTCGATCTCGCTCTCCACCTCACGCCAGACGCTTTCGCCGCGTCGCGAGAGCGCATCGAGCCGAATACGGCGAGCGCGCGCCTCTTCCGCCGCCTGCCGTTTTCTTTCAGCCTCTCGTTGCTCCTCCTGCGCGCGCTCGCGGGCCTGACGGATCGCCTCGGCACGGGCTCGCAGTTCGCCGGCCGAGCGCGGAACAGTGGCCATGGGGCTTCCAACAGAGACTTTCAACATCGAGCGATTCCGGACGAACGCCCGAAGCTCGTTTTCAACATGCCGATCGCCGTCGACGAGACGAACGAGCAGCGTCGTCTTTTCATGATCGGACAAGGCGCCGACTGAACGCCGGACCATATCCGGCGACAATTCCGTTGTCGTGCCGGCGGGACGCTCGGCCGCCTCAGCGACGAGGTCGGCGTCGAGCTGAAAGAAGCGCGCGAAAGCGTCGAGCGCGGGCGTCATCGGGCCGATCCCCGGCAAAGGCTCCGCCTCGTCCGGCTTGACGGAACCGATCTCGGCCGCCTTCAGCCACAGCAGGTAGAAAAGCCTCAGATCGCCGCCGAGCACGTCGGCGCGCAGCGGCGCCAGTGCTTCGAGCCAGTGCGAGTCGTCGTCCCAATTATCCCAATCGTCCGCAGGTTCCAGTTCTTCGCACAGGATGTCGACGATCAGGTTCTCGCCGGACGTGCTGATCTCGAGGCAATCGACCGCATGCAGGAATCCCTCGAGACGCTGCCGGTCGATTAATCGCGCTGGAAACCGGATCATCAGCCGGTGGGTGCCCCAATTCGCCAAATAGAGATGAAGATCGAACCAACGCCGCATCAACGCGACCGGATCGCCTTTAAAGTCGCCCCACTCGTAGAAATTCGTGAAGCTCGTGGCCGTAATCCGCGCCCGCGTCGACACATCGCGCAAGTCCCGGCGATCCGCTTCGCTGAGTGGGCGGTCGACCGCCCGAAACTCGTAGTATTGATATTCGCTCATGGTTGCTTGGCTGCTGGCCGATCCTCGTCCCACAGGTCAGTTCAGGATAGAGCTGTGTCGAGATCGAACTCGCCCCGTCTGGCACTTTCTGCACAGGAATTTGCCGTCTGTGCGGATGAACTGTTGAAAGGCAGCCGGCCTGTCGTAGATTTGGCAAGCGCGAACGGCAGCGAGGATGCCATGAAGAAGGAAGAACTGGACTCCGTCCTTGGACGGGGCAAGCCCGGCTTCGATCTCGGTCCGATAGAAGATCAACTACATGCCGTGGCAAACGAGCAGCAATTGCCGGATGTCGCAATCATTCACTGCATAGCGAGGATTGAAGAATCGGCTCCCGCGCTGCGTGCCGTCGTCACAAGAGCGGCCGAAGGAGAGGCTCTGTCGCGGGATGATCAGATGCTGCTCTTGCGAGGCATCTACATTCTGGGCGGCGCTCGCGACACTAGAACGTTCGGGCCCTTGTTGCGCCTGCTGCGCCGGCCGGGACGCGACCTCGATGACCTGCTCGGCGACGTGGTGACCGAGAGCATGGCGCGTATCGTCGCCGGCGTATTTGATGGCGACGCCGACGCTTTGTTCAGCTTGATCAGCGACCGCTCCGTCGATGAATTCGTCCGCGATGCAGTTTTGGGCGCAGCGACCTTCCTGACCTGGGAAGGCCGCATCGAGCGTGACCGAATGCGAGATTTTCTCGAGCGATTCCACACCGAGAGGCTGGCCGATGACGACGATTTCGCCTGGATCGCCTGGCTGGGGGCGATCGCCCTGCTTGGCTTGCGCGATCTGGCGTCACTTGTTCACAGCGCATGGAACGACGGCCGCATCCCCGAAGGGGTAATCGATCGCCGCGATTTCGAAGACGATCTCCTGGCCGCCGAGCAAAGCCCAAACGACATCGATCGATTCGAGCGCGCCGCTCTCGGCTATATCGACGACGTGCTTGAAGCGTTGGAATGGACCAGCCACCTTGAGTATTTTGGCGAGGAAGATTGGCAATCGCCCTTGCCGGAACAAACTTGGCTCGACGAGTTGTCGAGATTGACAGCGCCGGTCACAAATCCTTGGCGCCATGTCGGACGCAATGATCCGTGTCCCTGTGGAAGCGGCAAGAAAGCAAAGAAATGCTGCCTGGCAAACTAACCTGTTGCAGTGTCGCGCAATTGCGAGTTTGATTTTTGGCTACCCTCACGCCGATCCAGCGGATTGATGCGTAGCGATCGCGCCGAGGAATATCTCGCCGAAATCCTTGAGCTTGGCGGCGCCGACGCCGTTGACCGCGGCGAAGGCGTCCAGATCACGCGGGCAGCGTTCGGCCATATCGATCAGTGTACGATCCGAAAAGATCACGAAGGCCGGCACCTGGCGTTCCCGGGCAAGACGCAGCCGTACAGCCTTGAGCGCGGCCAGCAGCGCCGAATCCAGACCTTCCGTGCCTGCTGCGGTATCCTCAGGACGTATCTTGCCTCGCGATGACTGGCGCGCGTCCAAGCGATACCGGAATGAAGCCTCGCCCCGAGCCAGCGCACGGCCCTTCTCGGCAATGGCGACGCCGCCATGGCCGGCTGAGTCCAATGTCAGGAACCCTCCCGCGACGAGTTGGCGGAGCAGCGACAGCAAGAAACTCTTTTTATGCGCCACACCGGTGCCGAAGCTGGCAAGCCTGTGGTGGTTCCTGTCCAGGACCTTCTCGGTCTCATGGCCGAGCAGGACATCGACGACATGGGCGACGCCGAAGCGCTCGCCGGTCTGTGCGATCGCCGCCAGGATGATCCGCGCCTCCGCCTCGCCATCCGCATGCGGCGCCTGGTCGAGGCAGTTGTCGCAATTGCCGCAAGGCGAAGCACTTTCGCCGAAATAGCCAAGCAGGATCTGACGGCGGCACTGCGTCGTCTCGCAATAACCGATCAGCGTATCGAGTCGGCCATGCGCGCGCCTTTTGTGCTCAGCCGGCGCGTCCTCGTCTTCGATGAAAAGCCGGCGCATGCGGATATCGCCGAGACCGAAGAGCATATGTGCCTCGGCCGCCCGCCCGTCGCGGCCCGCCCGCCCGATTTCCTGATAATAGGCCTCCAAGCTGCCCGGCAGGTCTGTGTGGAAGACATAGGCGACATCCGGCTTGTCGATCCCCATGCCGAAGGCGATGGTCGCCACCATCACCACGCCGGACAAGGTCATGAAAGCGTTTTGATTCGCTTCACGCGTGTCCTTGCTCATGCCGGCGTGATAGGCGAGCGCGCGTACGCCGTTCCGCTCGAGGAACGCCGCCATCTCTTCGGTCTTTTTGCGTGACAGGCAATAGACGATCCCGCTGCGGCCCGCATGGCGCTGCACGAAGTTTAGCAATTGGCGCTTGCTATCCTGCTTGGGCTCAATGCTTAGCTTGATGTTCGGCCGGTCGAAGCCGAGCACCACGGTATCGACGCGCCCGTCGAACAGTTGCGCGGCAATGTCGGTGCGCGTCGCCTCGTCCGCCGTCGCCGTCAACGCAATGATCGGCACTTTCGGGAAGATATCACGTAGTCTCGACAATTCTTCGTATTCGCGCCGGAACGCCGGTCCCCATTGGGAGATGCAATGTGCCTCGTCGATGGCGATCAGCCGGACATCGAGCTTGGTCAACGCCTCGAGCATTCGCACGGTCATGAGCCGCTCCGGTGCAAGATAGAGCAGGCGCGTCTGGCCTGCCGCGACACGGCGCCATGCAGCGACATTGGCATCGCGGTCGAGCGAGGAATTGATTGTATCGGCCGCCACGCCGGCAAGGCGCAATGCGGCGACCTGATCCTGCATCAGGGCCACCAGCGGCGAAACGACAATGGTGAGCCCGCCCAGCACCAGCGCCGGGACCTGGTAGCAGAGCGATTTGCCGGCGCCGGTCGGCATGACAGCCAGCACATGATGCCCGGCCAGCAGCGCCTCCATCACGGCCGCCTGGCCGAGACGAAAATCATCGAAGCCGAATACATCCTTCAGGACGCGCCGCTTGGAATCCTCTGCCGGGATGCTCGCTGCTACCTGCATTACAGAACTTTCGGGGATACGACCTGCCGAAATTCCCCGGCGAATCGCCAGGTGATTGCCTGGACAGCAGATTCGAACATTTATCGACCCCTCTGGTCCTGTCCGCGGCACCGCCTGAGGCGAACTTCTCTCTCATTGGCCGATATCAGACCGTCGTTCCAGCCCCTATTCGCCTTGGCTGTGAATATCGCACCGCCTCGGAGCGGTTAATCCTATCTTCACCATCATTCGGCAGGTTCAGGTTCTGCGGTGATGTTTTGAGTACCGCGGCGCCACAAGCGCCCAGGCAACACGCCCGCGTCTCTCCGGAGGCGCGGGTTTTTTCGTTCTGAGAACCGGCTGCCTGATCTTCGGGTCCGCAGCTCAGTCGAGGAAATCGGCGCGGTGCGGCGTAAAGCTGTCGACCAGTCGTCCCGCCTCCAGCGCCTTGACGCCATGGATAAGGTTGGACGGGACGATGAAGCTGCTTCCGGTCTCCAGGATTTCGGTCCTGCCGTCGATGGTGACTTCGAAGCGGCCTTCGGCGACATAGCTCGCCTGGACGTGCGGATGCGAGTGTAGCGCGCCGACGCCACCCTTGTCGAAACCGAATTCGACCATCATCAGCTCATCCGTGTGCAGGAGCACGCGCCTGCGGTTGCCATCCGGCGTCGGCGTCCACGCAGCCTCGCCGGCATGCGAGAAGATTTTGGTTCCGGTCATCACCAAACTCTCATCTTTTTTGTTGCTCATCGCGCCAGCCAGCCGCCGTCCACCGGCATCACCGCGCCATGCATATAGTTCGACGCCGGCGCCAGCAGGAAGACGGCTGCGTCGCCGATGTCTTCCGGCGCGCCCCAGCGCCCGGCCGGAATGCGCGCCAGGATTGAAGCGCTGCGGTCGGGATCGGTGCGCAGCGCCTCGGTGTTGTTGGTCTCGATATAGCCTGGCGCAATGCCATTGACGTTGATGCCCTTTGCCGCCCATTCGCATGCAAGCAGCCGGGTGATACCGAGCACGCCATGTTTGGAGGCGGTGTAGGAGGCGACGCGAATGCCGCCCTGAAAGCTCAGCACCGAAGCGATGTTGACGATCTTGCCACGCCGCCCCGGGTCGGCAAGCACGCGCCTGGCAAAACTCTGGCTGAGGAAGAACACCGTCTTCAGATTGACGCCGATGACGTCATCCCAGTCGGCTTCGGTGAGGTCGACCGCATCGGCACGCCGGATGATGCCCGCATTGTTGACCAGGCCGTCGAGCGGCCCGGTGCCGTCCCAGACGCGGTCAAGCATCGCCTGGGCGGCGGCATCGTCGCCAAGGTCGCAGCGGACCGCCTCGAAGCGCCCGCCGGCCGCTTCAATCCTCTCCGCCGTCTCGTCCATCGCCGACCGGCCGACGCCGACCACCGCGCCACCGGCGCGCGCGATCGACACGGCGATGCCCTGGCCGATGCCGGTATTGGCGCCGGTGACGAGGATGCGCTTGCCGGCAAGGCTGAAGGCCGAGAGATCGCTCACTTGAGCTCCTCCATCGCCACCAGGTCGACATCGGTATAGTCGACATTGTCGCCGGCCATCGCCCAGATGAAGGCGTAGTTCGAGGTGCCGGCGCCCGAATGGATCGACCATCCCGGCGACAGCACCGCCTCCTCGTTGCGCATGACGAGATGGCGCGTTTCGTCCGGTTCGCCCATGAAATGAAACACCCGCGCCGCCTCCGGCAGGTCGAAATAGAGATAGGCCTCCATGCGCCGGTCATGCACATGGCATGGCATGGTGTTCCAGACCGAACCGGAGGCAAGCTGCGTCATGCCGACGACAAGCTGACAGGTCTTTACCCCATCGGCATGGATGAACTGGAAGATCGAGCGCTCGTTGGAGGTTGCCTGGCTGCCGAGATCGAGCCGCTTGGCATCGCCGATGCGGATCAGCCGGTTGGGATGGCTCTGATGCGCCGGCGCGCTGAGCAGGTAGAACTTAGCCGGCGCTGCCGGATTGGTCGCAGCGAACGACACCTCATCCGTGCCCATGCCGAGATAGAGCATGTCGCGTGCCTGCAGCTCGTAGGATTGGCCGCCGGCTTTGACGACGCCTGCACCGGCGATGTTGACGATGATCATCTCACGGCGGTCAAGAAAATTCTTGGTCCCGGTCGGCTTGATCGCCTGCAGCGGCAGCGGTGTACCGGCGGGCATGGCGCCGCCGACGATCATGCGGTCGTAATGGGTGTAGGTCAGGCCGATGCGGCCGGGCTGGAACAAGTCCTCGATCAGGAAATTGTGTCGCAGCTCGTCCGTTCCCATGGCTGCGGCAGAAACAGGATCGATGGCGAAGCGGGAGGTGAAATCCGTATGATTGTCAGTGTGATTCATTGCTGTCCCATGGGGCTGCCTCAATTGCTTATTCCGTTGCCGCGGCCTTGACCGAGTCGGCATAAAAAACCTGGCGCGCGTGCAGGCGCTCGCGATAGCGCTGCTGGCTGGCACCGAGATGCCCGCGCATCGCCTCCCGCGCCGCCTCGGCATCACCTGCCGAGATGGCGTTGAGGATCATCAGGTGTTCGCGCTGCAGGCCGCGCTGGTAGGCGTCGGACTGCGCGAACTCGGTCGACCAGGGCGAGGTCACATCGCAAGGAATAGCGCGCCGGCCGAGCACGTCGAGCATCTCGACATAGAACGGATTGTTGGTGGCGCTGGCGATTGCGCGGTGGAAGGCAAGGTCGGCCGGTCCAGTCGGCTCGCTGTTGAGGAGCAGCCGTTCGAACTCGAAGAAGGCTTCCTGGATTGCCGCTTCCTGCGCGGCGTTGCGCCGGATGGCGGCGAGCCCGGCGGATTCGATCTCGATCGCCAACCTGACTTCGAGCACGTTGAGGGCAATCGAATCCTTGCTGCCCATCTCCGCTGCCAGAGCACCGAACGCTGTCGAGATATGTTCGGTCACGAAAACGCCGGCGCCTTGGCGCGGCTCGACCAGGCCGTCCGCGGCAAGCTTGGCCAGCGCCTCGCGTATCACGGTGCGGCTGACCCCGAAGGTTTCCGTCAGCTGGCCCTCGGTCGGCAGCTTTTGCCCAGGCTGGATCTCGCCCGCCTGCAGCTGCTTGCGGATCGCCGCGACGACGGTTTCCGAAAGCTTCGGTCTTCGTTCGACGCGGAGCCCGACGGCCGTGTCCGATGCCATGTCGCACCCCCTATTTGAAGACGCTCGGCAGCCATAGCGAAATGGCCGGAATGTAAGTGACGAGCGCCAGCACCACGAGGCCTGCGCCATAGAATGGCCAGATCGAGCGCATCGATTCCCAGACGGATATCTTGCCCACTGCGCATGCCACGAACTGCACTGCGCCCACCGGCGGCGTGTTCAGCCCGATGCCGAAATTGAGGATCATGATGACGCCGAAATGCACCGGATCGACGCCGTAGGCCTGCGCCACGGGCAGGAAGATAGGCGTGCAAATGATGATCGTCGGCCCCATGTCCATGAACGTGCCGAGGAACAGCATCAAGAGGTTGAGCAGGAGAAGCACAACCAGCGGATCGTCCGAGATCGCGTTCATGGAGGCTATCAACGCTGCCGGCACTTTCAGGAAGGCCATCAGCCACGAGAACGCCGCCGCCATGCCGATGATGAGCAGCACCATAGCCGTGGTGCGCACGGCGCCATGGGTGGCATGAACGAACCCTTCCCAGGTCATCTGCCGGTAAACGAAGACGGTCACGAGCAGCGCATAGATGACGGCAATACAGGAACTCTCGGTGGCGGTGAAGACGCCCGATCGCACGCCGCCGAAGATGATCGCGATCAGCAGCAGGCCGGGCACGGCGACGGCGAAAAGATGCGCGACCGCGGTGAAGCCCGGAAACGCCTCGGTCGGATAGCCGCGGGAGCGCGCCACGATATAGGCGGTGACCATCAGCGACAGGGCCAGTAGCAGGCCCGGGATGATACCGGCTGTGAACAGATCGGCGATGGAGATCTTTCCGCCTGCCGAGATCGAGTAGATGATCATGTTGTGCGACGGCGGCAGCAGCAGCGCGATCAGTGCCGCCATCGACGTGACGTTGACGGCGTAGTCCGCTCCATATCCACGCGCCTTCATCTGCGGGATCATCAGGCCGCCTACCGCCGCTGCCTCCGCAACCGCTGAGCCGGAAATGCCGCCGAACAGTGTAGCGGTTGCAATGTTGACCTGGCCGAGGCCGCCGCGCAAATGGCCGACGAGCGAGCCGGCGAAGGCAACGATCTTGCTGGCGATGCCGCCGCGCACCATCAAGTCGCCGGCGTAGATGAAAAACGGAATGGCCAGCAGCGAAAAGACGCTCATGCCGGAATTCAGGCGCTGGAACACGATGAGCGGCGGCAGGCCCATATAGAGGACGGTGGCGAGGCTTGCGACGCCCAGGCAGAAAGCGATCGGCGTGCCGATAAGCATCAGCAGGGTGAAGACGCCGAAGAGAATCCACAGTTCCATGGCGTCAGACCTTCACGTTGGCGGTGTCGAGTTCGGCCGCGACTTCGGCCGGCGGCAGTTCATCGAGGGCATCGTCGATCGGCGCGCCGGAGAGGCGAAGCACGATGCGCTCCAGCGTGAAGAGCACGATGAGCGCGCCTCCCGCGACAAGAGGGACATAGTCCCAGCCCCCCGATATGCCGAGCGACGGCAAGACGGAGCCCCAGGTCAATGCGACCAGCTGGCTGCCGTACCAGATCATGCCGATGCCGAAGGCGAGCGCGACGAGGTCCGAAATCATCCGCAGCCAGCGCTTGCCGCCTTTCGGCAGCACGTAGAGCAGGACGTCGAAGCCGAGGTGATAGTTTTCGCGCACGCCGACGGCAGCGCCGAGGAAAATGAACCAGCTCATCAGCATCACCGAGCCCGGCTCGGTCCAGCTCGGCGAACGGTTCAGAACATAGCGGCCGAACACCTGCCAGGCGACGAAGGCGGTCATCAGCACCAGCCCGATGCCGGCGATCGACAGCGCCGCCGTGCTGACGCGCGACATCACTTGCGCGACGCCGGACAGGAGCGGTGTTGGTCTTGGGCTGGAAGTCACCGGTTTTCTCCCCAGGAGGATGGCGGCACGGAATGTCCGCGCCGCCGCTTGATCACTGCACGGCCTTGATGGCTTCGACCATGGCCTTCAGCTTGTCGTCCTTGACGTGCTTCTCGTAGACCGGCCCCATCGCGTCGATGAAGGGCTGCTTGTCCGGCGTCGTGATCTGCGAACCGGCCGCCTCGACCTTGGCGCGCGATTCCTTGACCTTGGCGGTCCACAGCTCGCGCTGCTTGGCGACGCTTTCCTTGGCGGCCGCCTTGAAGATCGCCTGGTCTTCCGGCGTCAGCTTGTCCCAGCTCGACTTCGCCATGACGAAGGCTTCCGGCACCATCGTGTGCTCGTCGAGCGAATAGTACTTGGCGACTTCCGCGTGCTTGGCGGTGTCGTAGCTCGGAAAATTGTTCTCCGCGCCGTCGATCACCCCGGTCTCGATCGCCGAATACACTTCGCCATACGGCATCGGCGTCGCGTTGGCGCCGAGTGCCGCCACCATGTCGACGAAGATGTCGGACTGGATGACGCGGAACTTCATCCCGGCCATGTCGGCTACGGTGTTGATCGGCTTCTTCGAATTATAGAAGGAGCGCGAGCCGCCGTCGTAAAAGGCGAGCAGCACCAGCCCGACGTGGTCGAACGCCGCCGCGATCTGGTCGCCGATCGCCCCGTCCATGACCTTGTGCATATGCTCTTCCGAACGGAAGATGTAGGGCAGCGAGGGCACGGTGGTCTCCGGGATGAGCCCGTTGAACGGCGCCATCGAGACGCGGTTGAGATCGATCACGCCGGTGCGCACCTGCTCGATCGTGTCCTTTTCCTCGCCGAGTTGCGCGGAAGGATAGATCTCGACCACATAGCGGCCGGCCGTGCGCTCCTTCACCAGCTCGCCGAAATATTTGACTGCCTCGACCGTCGGATAGCCGTCCGGGTGGGTGTCGGACGAGCGCAGGACCGTCTGGGCGCTTGCCGATCCGGCCAGCAGTGCGGCGGCAAGTAGCGTAGCTCCCGCCAATCTCGAAAAATGCAGCATTGGTTTCCTCCCGTTTGAACGATGGCGGCAAGCGCCGTTAGAGCCGGTACGCCTTTTTCGCGAGCGTATAGGCAAGTTCCTGCGCCAGCTCGTGCGCCTCGTCCTCGCCGAGCCGATGCTCGGCGACGAGACGCGCCAGAAAAGCGCAATCGACCCGGCGCGCCACATCATGGCGGGCCGGTATGGATGGAAAGGCGCGGGTATCGTCGTTGAAACCGACGGTGTTGTAGAAACCGGCCGTTTCGGTGGTCATCTCACGGAACCTGCGCATGCCTTCGGGGCTGTCGTGGAACCACCAGGCCGGCCCGAGCTTCAATGCCGGATAGACGCCGGCGAGCGGCGCCAGCTCGCGCGCATAGCTGGTCTCGTCGAGCGTGAAGAGGATGATGGTGAGGTCGCGCTCCAGCCCGACGCAGTCGAGCAGCGGCTTCAGCGCCGTCACATAGTCGGTTCGGGTCGGAATATCGAAGCCTTTGTCCCTGCCGAACTTGTGAAAGACAGCCGGCGAATGATTGCGCCAGGAGCCGGGATGGATCTGCAGGACCAGCCCGTCGTCGCGGCTCATCTTGGCCATCTCGGTCAGCATCTGGGCGCGGAACAGCTTTCGCTCGCGCTCGTCGTCCGAGCCCCGGCGGATGCGGTTGAACAGCTCCTGCGCGGCGGCATCCGAGAGATTGGCTGTTTCGGCCGTCGGATGGCCGTGATCGGAGGAAGTCGCGCCAAAGCTCTTGAAGAAGGCGCGCCGCTGGCGATGCGCATCGAGATAGCCGGCCCAATTGCCGGTGTTGCAGCCGGTGATCTCGCCAAGCCGGTCGAGATTGGCCGAGAACCCTTCGAAGTCAGGATCGACGATCGCATCCGGCCGATAGGCGGTGATGACGCGGCCCTCCCAGCCGCTGTCGCGGATCATCTGGTGCCATCTGAGATCGTCGAGCGCGCCTTCGGTCGTTGCGATGACTTCAATGTTGAAGCGCTCGAACAGCGCTCGCGGGCGAAAATTCTCCCACTGCAGCAAGGTCGAGATCATGTCGTAATGGCGGTCGGCGGTTGCGGCCGTCAACGGCTCGTCGATGCCGAACAGGTGGGCAAGCACGTGGTCGAACCACAGCCGGGTCGGCGTACCCCGGAACAGGTAATAATGCTCGGCAAAGCGCCGCCAGATCGTTCTGCCGTCGGTTTCCACCGGCGAGCCGTCAAGCGTCGGCACCCCAAGCTCTTCAAGCCGAACGCCCTGGCTGAACAGCATGCGGAAAATGTAGTGGTCCGGCACGATCAGCAACTGCGCCGGATCGGGAAACGCCTCGTTGAGCGCATACCAGCGCGGATCGGTGTGGCCGTGCGGGCTGACGATCGGGAGGTCCTTGACCGTGGCGTAGAGATCGCGGGCCAGCGAACGCGGGCGCCCCTCGGCGGCAAACAGCAAGTCCGGATCCGTCAATGCGGCCACGTAAATCCTCCCAATCCGGACATCGGTAGGGTTGGAAAGAAATAATGTCAACATACAAAAACTGGGTTGTTGTATGATGACTTTTCGTCGGCCATTGCCCATTGTGCGTGACGGCATCGGGTGTTACGCCGCCTGCCAGCAGTGACCCAACAATCTCGATCAGACACGTGGCGCAATGACCAATAGACGCCTTTCCAACAGCACGCTGAAGGCACTGCCGGCTTCGGTCGCGGTCCCGCGCTACGCCCGCGGCGGCGTCGCACCTGGCATCGTCCATCTCGGCGTCGGTGCCTTCCATCGCGCCCACCAGGCGGCCTATGTCGACGACTGCCTGGCGGCGGGCGAGGCGGACTGGGGCATTGTCGGCGTGTCCTTGCGCAGTCCTGACGCGCGCGACGCACTGGCGCCGCAGGATGGCCTCTACACGCTGGCGATCAGGAGCAGCATCGGCGAAGAGCTGCGCGTCGTCGGCTCGATCCTGTCGCTGCTGGTGGCGCCGGAAGATCCGGCTGCGGTGCTCGCCGCCCTGACCGATCAGCGCACCCGCATCGTCACGCTGACGATCACCGAAAAGGCCTATTTGAGGGCAGCCGGCGGCGGCCTCGACAATACCCACCCCGACATCGTCCATGATCTGGCCAACCCGCAAATGCCACGGACGGCGCATGGTTTCCTGACCGAGGCGCTGTCGCGCCGCCGTGCCGCCGGCATCCAGCCTTTCACCGTGCTCTGCTGCGACAACCTTCCGGCCAATGGCGCCACGCTGCACCGCCTGCTGGTCGAATTCGCCGCACTGCGCGATTCCAGGCTCGCCGCTTCAGGCGATGCCAGGCTCGCCACTTCAGGCGATGCCAGGCTCGCCGCACACATCGCCGACGGCGTCGCCTTCCCGTCGAGCATGGTCGACCGCATCGTGCCGGCGACCACCGATGTCGACCGGGCGCGTATCGCCGTCGAGCTCGGCGTTGAGGATGCTTGGCCGGTGATGACCGAGCCGTTCTGCCAATGGGTGGTCGAAGACGATTTCCCGGCTGGCAGGCCGGCCTGGGAAAAGTTCGGCGTCACCATGGTCGGCGACGTCGGGCCCTTCGAGGACATGAAGCTGCGGCTGCTCAACGGCTCGCATTCGGCAATCGCCTATCTCGGCCTGCTCAGCGGCTACGACACGGTCGACCGCGCCTTTGCCAATCCGGCGATCCGGCAATTCGTCGACGGACTATGGGCCGAGGCGATCCCGACGCTGCCGCAGGACGCCGGGCTCGATACGGCCGGCTACACGGCCCAGCTCGCCGAACGCTATTCGAACACGGCGCTCGCCCATCGCACGGCGCAGATCGCCAATGACGGCAGCCAGAAGCTGCCGCAGCGCATCGTCGCCTCGGCCCTCGATCGACTGGGCGCCGGTGACCCGCCCGCGCATCTCATGCTGGTGGTGGCGGCCTGGATCGCCGCTTGCGAGGCGCGCGGCAAAACCTTGCCGGAAGCCCATTTTACCGACCCGATCGACGCTCGGCTTACGGCGCTCGGCAGCCGGCCGGCTGATGAGACGGTGACAGCGATATTCGATCTCGCCGGCTTCGCCAAGGACCATTCCCACCGCATGACACTGATCGATCTGACGGCAGCCCATCTCGAGCGCCTGCGGCGGGGCGGCACTGCCGCAGCTTTGGCGGCGCTTGGCATAGGGAGTGAGAAGCCATGAGACAGACCTGGCGCTGGTTCGGGCCGGACGATCCGGTGACGCTTGCCCATGTCCGTCAGGCCGGCGCCGTCGGCATCGTCAGCGCGCTGCACCACCTCAACGACGGCCGCGCCTGGCCGGCAGACGAGATCGCCAGGCGCAAGGCCGAGATCGAGGCAGCAGGGCTGACCTGGGACGTGGTCGAGAGCATCGTCGTGCATGAGGACATCAAGACCCGCAGCGGCGACTGGCGCAGCCTGATCGACAATTACAAGGCCTCGATCCGCGCCGTCGCCGCCGCCGGTATCAACACCGTCTGCTATAATTTCATGGCGATCACCGACTGGACGCGGACGGACCTCGATTACCCGATGCCGCATGGCGGCACGGCGCTGCGCTTCGATGTCGTCGAGCTCTGCGCCTATGACGTCTTCATCCTTGAGCGAGAAGGGGCGGAGGCCGATCACCCACCGGCCCGCGTCGAGGCCGCGCGTGTGCGACTGCAAGGGATGAGCGACAGCGACAAGGCAAGGCTGGAGCGCAACCTGATCGGCTGGGTCCCGGCGCGCGAATTCATCTTCGATCGGGCAAGCTTCCGCCGCGCCCTCGACCTCTACAAGGACGTCTCCACCGAAGGCCTGCGCGAAAACCTGTTTGCCTTCCTGCGCGAGATCGTGCCGGTGGCCGAAGAGGCCGGCCTCAGAATGGCGATCCACCCCGACGATCCGCCTTTTTCGCTGTTCGGCCTGCCGCGAATCGTTTCCAAGGCAGCCGATGCCCGCGCGCTGCTCGACGCCGTCGCTTCGCCGGCAAACGGGCTGACACTGTGCACCGGCTCCTATGGCGCGGGCGCGCAGAACGATCTGCCGGCAATGGCAAAGGCCTTCGCCGAAAACATCCATTTCGCCCATCTGCGCAACGTCACCAAGGAGCCAGACGGCTCTTTCCACGAAGCCGAGCACCTCGACGGCGACACCGACATGGTGGCGGTCGTGTCGGCGCTGATTGGCGAAGAGCGGCGGCGCAAGGCAGCCGGCAGGGCGGACTGGCAGGTGCCGATGCGTCCCGACCATGGCCACGCCATCATCGACGACATCGGCAAGAAGGTGAACCCCGGCTATTCCTGCATCGGCCGCCTGAAGGGCCTCGCCGAACTGCGCGGCGTCATGCGCGCAGTAGAGGCACTGACAGTTTGAGCTACTTGCTCGCCTGGCCGTTCAGCGTCTGTCGAGACGAATAATCGGTACCTTTGGAATTCCAGAACAGCCGCAGGGCCTTGCCGACCAGATTTTCATAGGGAACAAACGCGACACTGAACCGGCTGTCGGAGGCATTGTCGCGGTTGTCGCCAAGCACGAAGTAGTGGCCTGCGGGCACCTCAAACACGCGCGTATTGTCGCCGATCGAGTTGTCGGTGAGGTTGAGAACGGAATGGGTGACACCCCCCGGCAAGGTTTCGCTTTGGAGCTTGGCTCTCGAGAACTCGTCGGACGAAAAAGTACCAATATCGTCGAGTCCCACCGCGACATCGTTGATGTGAAGCACCCCGTCGATGATCTGGATCTTCTCGCCGGGAAGGCCGACAATCCGCTGGATGTAGTCCACGCTCGGATCGGGCGGGAACTTGAAGACAACCACATCTCCCCTTTTGGGTTCCGCGCCGAATATACGTCCATCAACGGGAAGCAAGTTGAACGGCACGCTGTAGCGGCTGTAGCCGTATGCCATTTTGGAGACGAAGAGATAGTCGCCTTCCTGCAACGTCGGCACCATGCTGCTGGAGGGAATCGAAAAAGGCTGGAGCAGGAACGCGCGTATTGCGAATGCAGCCGGATACGAGGTCAGAAAGACGAGCACCAGCACCGAAAGCCCACGCGCGTACCATCTGTCCGGCTTGAACCGGTGCGCGAAGGGAACAACGATCGCTGCCCACAGGGCCATCAAACCGATCCCTGAAAAATTGGCCCACCAAGCAAGATCGACGCCAGGCAATACCGGAAAGCCAATGTAAATAAGCGCGAAAACGACGACGCTGATCACCACCAGGCTGGCGACCGCCAGTTTGCCGCTGCCGATCCAGAGGAACCCGCCAAACGGGCCGCCAAAGGCCGAAACCAGGGCCGTCGACCATCTGGATCGCGAGATAGTTTCTTGTTGCACTGCTTGTTCTGTCATCGGCCACCCCCCACGCCAAGGCAGCCAGACTGTCCACCAAACAAAAAAGCGGGGCAAGCCCGCTTTTTTCAGTTAGTCATTTGACCGGAACTCACGCCGGCAACAGCGCACCTTCAAGCGTCGTAAGCTGGTTGAGGAACTGCTCGGCCTTGCTGCGGGTCTGGTCGTCCTTGGCGTCGGCGGCGTCTTCCCTGGCCTCCTGGATGCGGCGGGCAAGGTCGGCGCGGTCGATGTCGCCGACGGCTACCGCCGATTCCGCCAGAAGCGTGCAGCCGGCCGGAACGATGTCGGCAAAGCCGCCGAACACCACATAGCGCTCTTCCTTGCCTTGCGCGGTCTTCAGCGTAACGACGCCCGGCTTGATTGTGGTCATGACCGGCGCGTGATGCGCCATGACAGTCATCTCGCCTTCGGCGCCCGGAATGACGACGGATTCGACCTGCTCGGAAACCAAGAGGCGCTCCGGCGAGACCAGTTCGAATTTGAAAGCTTCAGGCATGATCAGTTTAGCGACTGGTGAATGGTGAATGGTGAACGGTCAGAAAGAATGACCTTCACTCAGCCCCGATTTCCTATCCGCTACTCCCCATTCACAATTCACTATTGACCATTCACCATCAGGCCGCTTCGGCGGCCAGGCGCTGTGCCTTCTCGACCGCTTCCTCGATGCCGCCGACCATGTAGAAGGCGGCCTCCGGCAGATGGTCGTAATCGCCGTTGCAAAGGCCCTTGAAGCCCTTGATGGTGTCGGCGAGGTCGACCAGCTTGCCCGGTGCGCCGGTGAACACTTCGGCGACGAAGAAGGGTTGCGACAGGAAGCGCTCGATCTTGCGGGCGCGGGCCACGGTCTGCTTATCCTCTTCCGACAGCTCGTCCATGCCCAGGATGGCGATGATGTCCTGCAGCGACTTGTAACGCTGAAGGATCGACTGCACCTGGCGGGCGACCTGGTAATGCTCTTCGCCGACAACCATCGGGTCGAGCATGCGCGAGGTCGAATCGAGCGGATCGACGGCCGGATAGATGCCCTTTTCCGAAATCGCGCGGTTGAGCACGGTCGTCGCGTCGAGGTGGGCGAACGAGGTCGCCGGTGCCGGGTCGGTCAGGTCGTCGGCCGGCACATAGATCGCCTGCACCGAGGTGATCGAACCCTTGGTCGTCGTGGTGATACGCTCCTGCAGCGCGCCCATGTCGGTAGCCAGCGTCGGCTGGTAGCCCACGGCCGAAGGAATGCGGCCGAGCAGCGCCGACACTTCCGAGCCCGCCTGCGTGAAGCGGAAGATGTTGTCTACGAAGAACAGCACGTCCTGGCCCTGGTCGCGGAAATATTCGGCAACCGTCAGCCCGGTCAGGCCGACGCGGGCACGCGCGCCCGGCGGCTCGTTCATCTGGCCATAGACGAGCGCTGCCTTGGAGCCTTCGCCGCCGCCCTTCTTGTTGACGCCGGACTCGATGAACTCATGATAGAGATCGTTGCCTTCGCGGGTGCGCTCGCCGACGCCGGCGAACACCGAGAAGCCGCCATGCGCCTTGGCGACGTTGTTGATCAGTTCCTGGATCAGCACCGTTTTGCCGACGCCGGCGCCGCCGAACAGGCCGATCTTGCCGCCGCGGGCATAGGGGGCCAGCAGGTCGAGCACCTTGATGCCGGTGACCAGGATCTGCGCTTCCGTCGACTGCTCGACATAAGTCGGCGCCGGCTGGTGGATCGAGCGCATCTCGATGCCGTCGACCGGGCCTGCCTCGTCGACCGGCTCGCCAATGACGTTGATGATGCGGCCGAGCATGCCCGGGCCGACCGGCACGGTAATCGGTGCACCGGTGTCATAGACGTCCTGGCCGCGAACCAGACCTTCGGTCGAGTCCATGGCGATGCAGCGCACCGTGTTCTCGCCGAGATGCTGGGCCACTTCGAGCACGAGGCGATTGCCGACATTGATCGTCTCAAGCGCGTTCAGGATCGCCGGCAGATGTTCGCCGAACTGCACGTCGACAACGGCGCCGATGACCTGGCGAACCTTGCCTGCCAGGCCGGTTTTCTTGATGGTGGCGGCCGGCGTATTCACAGCGGCGGCCTTGGTTGCTGCCGCCTTCTTGGCCGGAGCGGCCTTTGCTGCTGCCGGAGCCTTCGCTGGTGCCGCGGCCTTAGGGGCTGCCGTCTTCGGGGTCGCTGCTTTCGCCATCGTCTTTACCCTTTTCGTCTCTTTGTTTCTCGCACGCTTGAGGTCGATGACCTCCTTGTGGGCGTGCCTAGAGCGCCTCGGCGCCCGAAATGATTTCGATCAATTCCTTGGTGATCTGCGCCTGCCGCTGGCGGTTGTAGGTGATCGACAATTTGTTGATCATGTCGCCGGCGTTGCGCGTCGCATTGTCCATGGCGCTCATCTTGGCGCCCATCTCGCCGGCAGCATTCTCGAGCAGCGCGCGAAAAACCTGCACGGAAATGTTGCGCGGGATGAGATCGGAGAGGATTTCGCCCGGCTCCGGCTCGTATTCGTAGACGGCGCGGCCGCCGTCCTTCACTTCCGCGCCAGCCGCAGGCGCGCCCGCCGGGACAATTTGCTGCGCCGTCGGGATCTGGCTGATCACCGACTTGAACTGCGAATAGAACAGCGTGCAGATGTCGAAGCCGCCTTCGTTGAACAGGTGGATCACCTTCTTGGCGATGGCATCGGCATTGACGAAGCCCAGCGTCTTGACCTCGCGCAGGTCGACACGCTCGATGATCAGCGCCCCGTAGTCGCGGCGCAATATGTCGAACCCCTTCTTGCCGACGCAGATGATCTTGACCTGCTTGTCGTCGGCCAGAAGCTTGCGGATGTGGTCGCGGGCAAAGCGGGCGATCTGCGAATTGAACCCGCCGCACAGACCGCGTTCGGCGGTGCAGACGACAAGCAGATGCACGTCGTCCTTGCCGGTGCCGGTCATCAGCGCCGGGGCATCGCCGCCGCCGCCGATCGCCTGGGTGATATTGGCCAGCACCGCGCCCATGCGCTCCGAATAGGGACGCGCCGCTTCCGCCGCTTCCTGCGCGCGACGCAGCTTCGCCGCGGCGACCATCTGCATCGCCTTGGTGATCTTCTGCGTCGCCTTGACCGAGGCGATACGGTTACGAAGGTCTTTTAACGAAGGCATGCTTCAAACCTGATCCCGTCCGTCCTGCTCAAGCAAAGGTCTTGGCGAAGGCGTCGATTTCTGCCTTCAGCCTGGCGCGCAGATCGTCGGACAGCGCCTTCTCCTTGCGGATGCCGTCGAGCACGTCCTTGCCGGCCGAGCGCATATGCGACAACAGACCATGCTCGAACTTGCCGACCTGGTTGACCGCCAGCTTGTCGAGATAGCCGTTGACGCCGGCGAAGATCACCGCGACCTGCTCCTCGACTTTGAGCGGCGAGAATTGCGGCTGCTTCAACAGCTCGGTCAGACGCGAGCCGCGGTTGAGCAGGCGTTGCGTGGCGGCATCGAGATCGGAGCCGAACTGTGCGAAAGCAGCCATTTCGCGGTACTGCGCAAGCTCGCCCTTGATCGACCCGGCAACCTGCTTCATCGCCTTGATCTGCGCCGAGGAGCCGACGCGCGACACCGAAAGGCCGACATTGACCGCCGGGCGCACGCCCTGGAAGAACAGATTGGTTTCCAGGAAGATCTGGCCGTCGGTGATCGAGATGACGTTGGTCGGGATATAGGCCGAAACGTCGTTGGCCTGCGTTTCGATGATCGGCAGCGCCGTCAGCGACCCACCGCCGTTTTCGTCGTTGAGCTTGGCGGCGCGCTCGAGCAGGCGCGAGTGCAGGTAGAAGACGTCGCCCGGATAGGCTTCGCGGCCCGGAGGACGGCGCAGCAGCAGCGACATCTGGCGATAGGCGACGGCCTGCTTCGACAGGTCGTCGTAGCTGATCAGCGCGTGCATGCCGTTGTCGCGGAAATATTCGCCCATGGTGCAGGCGGTGAACGGCGCCAGGAACTGCATTGGCGCCGGATCGGAAGCGGTCGCGGCGATGATGATCGAATAGTCGAGCGCGCCGCGCTCTTCCAGGACCTTAACGAACTGCGCCACCGTCGAGCGCTTCTGGCCGACGGCGACATAGACGCAGTACAGCTTTTCCTTCTCAGGGCCGTTGTCGTGCACCGATTTCTGGTTGAGCATGGTGTCGAGGATGATCGCGGTCTTGCCGGTCTGGCGGTCGCCGATGACCAGCTCGCGCTGGCCGCGGCCGACCGGGATCAGCGCGTCGATGGCCTTGAGGCCGGTCGACATCGGCTCGTTCACCGATTTGCGCGGGATGATGCCGGGCGCTTTGACGTCGACGCGCTTGCGTTCGGTGGCCTGGATCGGGCCTTTGCCGTCAATCGGGTTGCCGAGCGCGTCGACGACGCGGCCGAGCAGGCCCATGCCGACGGGCGCATCGACGATGGCGCCGGTGCGCTTGACGGTGTCGCCTTCCTTGATGTCGCGGTCGGCGCCGAAGATGACAACGCCGACATTGTCGGCTTCGAGGTTGAGCGCCATGCCGCGGATGCCGCCGGGGAACTCGACCATCTCGCCGGCCTGGACATTGTCGAGGCCGTAGACGCGGGCGATACCGTCACCGACGGACAGCACCTGGCCGACTTCGGAGACCTCGGCCTCCTTGCCGAAATTCTTGATCTGGTCTTTCAGAATTGCGGAAATTTCCGCGGCGCGGATGTCCATCAGCCGACCTCTTTCAGTGCAAGCTTGAGCGAATTGAGTTTGGTTTTGAGCGACGTGTCGATCTGGCGCGAGCCGATCTTGACCACCAGTCCGCCGAGCAGCGACGGATCGACGGCGACCGTGATCGCCACGTCCTTGCCGGCGACGCTTTTCAGCGCCGCTTTCAGCTCGGTTTCCTGGGCAGGCGTCAGCGCATGCGCTGAGGTGACCTCGGCGGCGGTCTCACCGCGGTGTTCGGCGGCAATCTGGCGGAATGCCTTGATCATGCCGGGCACTGCAAACAGCCGGCGGTTCTGGGCAACGACGCGCAGGAAATTGCCGGTGAGGCCGGCGATCCCCGCTTTGTCGGCGATCGCGGCGATCGCCTTGGCCTGGTCCTCGCTGGAGAAGACCGGGCTCCTGATCAGCCGCGAGAGGTCGGCGCTGCCTTCGAGCATCGCTTCGAAGCTGTTGAGGTCGGCCTCGACGCTGGCGACCGAATTGGTCTGCAGCGCGAGTTCGAACAGCGAACCCGCATAGCGTTCTGCGACACCTGAGATTGGCGATGACGATTGGGCCACGGACCGTCTTTTCTCTTGTCTGACAGGCCGCAGATTGTTGGCGCGAGCAAAAACTCTGGCTAAATCTTTGACCTTACTGCATTTTTCCAAGCACGGAGGCGCGGCTTCCGCTATCCCCGGTCGAAAGTCGATTGCCGTCTAGCACAGGCATTTTCAGACCGCAATGCGTCGTCCGGCATGGTTTTCAGGCACTATTGTCGCATCCGCCGGGCGAGTTCAGCAACCAACCCCGGATTGATCCCTGATTCAGGGCAAAAAGCCGAAGGCGAAGGCAAGCGGCAGCGCCGCCAGCACCAGCTCGACGACGATGGAAGCCCAGTTGAACGGCGTGTTGGCGCCGTCCGACATCATCGACAGCAGCCGGCCGAAGGCGGTGAATAGCCAGGAGAAGCCAAGCGCCATGTAGAGCAGCGGCTGCGCCAAGAGGATGCAGCACAGGCTGACGCCGAGATAGAAGCCCGACATCCGGCCGCGCCCCTCGGCGATCGCCGCTGCCTTCTCCGGTCTGACCTGCAGCCGCAGGATCCGGAAGGCCAACCCTGGCGCCAGGAACAGCAGCAGGCCGAACAGCAAGGTCACCACGGCGCTCGACCATGCCAGCCACTCGCCCTGGCTCATCGGCCACGGAAACGCAAATTCCATGTTGTCCCCTCGTAAATGGATATTCAAAATTTCGGGCATTCTAACGAAGCAAGAGACATACGCCAGATGGGCATCGGCAATTTACGGAAGCCTGTCCTCTGAGCCCCTTCACAAAAAGCTCTGCGGGTCGATGTCGACCTGGACTCGCACCGAGCCCCTTATCTTCGGCCCCTCGGCCAGCATGGTGCGAATGAACCCTTGCATGTCGGCGCGCCGTTCGCCCTGGATCAGCAGGCGAAAGCGATGGCGGCCGCCGATCAATGACAGCGGTGCCTCGGCCGGGCCGAGCACGAACAGGTCGGTGGCTTGCGGCGCGGCGCGACGCAGGCCACGGGCGTGCCCTTCGGCTTCGGCCCGTGTCGCCGCGCTGACGATGACGCCGGCGAGCCTGCCGAAGGGCGGCAGCCCCGCCCGCTCACGCTCGGCGATCTCGCGCTCGTAGAAGGCCTCGGCATCGCCTGAGACGATCGCGCGCATCACCGGGTGGTCGGGTTGGAAGGTCTGCAGCAGGCCGAGGCTTTTCTTGCCGGTGCGACCGGCGCGGCCGGTCACCTGGCTGAGCAGTTGGAAGGTGCGCTCGGCGGCGCGCGGGTCGCCATTGGCAAGGCCGAGATCGGCATCGACCACACCGACCAGCGTCATGTTGGGGAAATTATGGCCCTTGGCGACGAGTTGCGTGCCGATGACGATGTCGGCCTCGCCATTGGCGATGGCTTCAAGCTCGAGCCGCAGCCGGCGCACGCCGCCCATCAGGTCGGACGACAGTACGATGGTGCGGGCATCGGGGAAATGCGCGACGACCTCCTCGGCGATGCGCTCGACGCCCGGCCCGCAGGCGACCAGATGGTCGAGCGTGCCGCATTCCGGGCAGGCCTCGGGCCGGCGCTCATTGTGCCCGCAATGATGGCAGACGAGCTGGCCGCGAAAGCGGTGCTCGACCAGCCAGGCCGAGCAGACCGGACAGCCGAAGCGGTGGCCGCAGACCCGGCAGAGCGTCAGCGGCGCATAACCGCGCCGGTTGAGGAACAGCAGCGACTGTTCCTTTCTTTCCAGCGTCTGCCGTATATGGCCGAGCAGTACAGGCGACAGGAAGCCGCCGCGTGCAGGCGGCGCGCGGCGCATGTCGATCGTCTTGAGATCGGGAAGTGCCGCCTCGGCAAAGCGCGCCGAAAGCACCGCCCTGCTGTAGCGGCCCTGGCTGGCATTGACCCGGCTTTCGACCGACGGTGTCGCCGAGGCGAGCACGACCGGAAAGCCGCCGATATGGCTGCGCACCACGGCCATGTCGCGCGCGTTGTAAAAGACGCGATCCTCCTGCTTGTAGGCGGGATCGTGCTCTTCGTCGACGACGATCAGTCCAAGCTCCCTGAATGGCAGGAACAGCGCCGAGCGCGCGCCTGCGACGACCCGCACGCCGCCTTCCGCTACCTGCCGCCAGACCTTTTCGCGCATCCTTGGCGGCAGGTCCGAGTGCCACTCCGCCGGCTTGGCGCCGAACCGCTCCTGGAAGCGTTCGAGGAAGGCGTGGGTCAGCGCGATTTCCGGCAGCAGGATCAGCACCTGCTTGCCGCGATCGAGCGCGGCCGCGACCGCCTCGAAATAGACCTCCGTCTTGCCGGATCCGGTTACACCGTCGAGCAGGGTGACGCCGAATGTACCGGTCGCGACATTGGCGCGCAGCGTCTCGGCGGCATCGCTCTGGTCGGGCATCAGTGAAGGCACGGCGTAGCCGGGATCGGGTGCTGCGACCACCGGCCGCGGCGGGATCATCACCGTCTGGAATACGCCCTGCACCCGCAGCCCGTCCACCACCGTCGACGACACGCCTGCCGCATGCGCCAGGCCGGATCGCGTCCAGGCAAGTCCGCCTTCGGCCGTCTCCAGCACGCGCGTCCTCGCCTCCGTCATCCGGTCGGGCTTGGCGAACGTGCGCTGCAGCCCTTCGATCCACGGCTCCGGGTCGAACGCCTCCGGCGCCCTGAGCAGCATGCGCGCCACCATGCCGGGCGGCGACAGCGTGTACTGCGCCACCCAATCGACAAAACGCCGCATCGCGCGGTCGATCGGCGGGCAGTCGAAAACCTGCTCGATCGGCCGCAATTTCTTCGCGTCGACCTTTTCGACGGCGCCGTCCCAGACGATGCCGGCGACCTGGCGGGGCCCAAGCGGAACGCGCACGATCGAGCCCGGCACCACGCGCATGCCAGCCGGCACGGCATAGGTGTAGGGGCGCTCGGCGGGCATCGGCACCAGCACCGGTGCGGCCGCGACAAAGGGCGAATCTTCGATCATGAGGCGTGACCTTGCCCCGACTTTGGTCTAGATCAAAGTCCGACCCCAAATGTGCATGACGTGCACATGAAAAATCTTCAGGAGACCGCCATGAAATTTTTTGTCGACACCGCCGATGTCAAGGAAATCCGCGAGCTGAACGATTTGGGGCTGCTCGACGGCGTAACCACCAATCCGTCGCTGATCCTGAAATCCGGCGGCAAGATCGCCGACGTCACAAGAGAGATCTGCGAGATCGTCAAGGGCCCAGTCTCGGCCGAAGTCGTCGCCACCGAATACAAGGACATGATGGCGGAGGCCAAGATCCTGGCCAGGATCGCCGACAATGTCTGCATCAAGGTGCCGCTGACGCTCGACGGCCTGAGAGCCTGCAAGGACATCCGGTCGGACGGCCGCATGGTCAACGTCACGCTGTGCTTCTCGGCCACCCAGGCGCTGCTCGCCGCCAAGGCCGGCGCCTCCTTCATCTCGCCCTTCGTCGGCCGCATCGACGATAGCGGCTGGGACGGCATGGAGCTGATTGCCGATATCCGCACCATCTACGACAATTATAACTTCCAGACTGAAATCCTGACCGCTTCGGTGCGTACCGTGAACCATGTCAAGCAGGCGGCGCTGATCGGTGCCGATGTCATCACCGCGCCGCCGGCGACGCTCAAGGCGCTGGTCAAGCACCCGCTGACCGACAAGGGCCTGGAACTGTTCCTCGCCGACTGGGCAAAGACCGGGCAGAAGATCGGCTGAAGCGACTATCCTACGAACAAAAAAAGCCGAGCAATCGGCCTTTTTTGCAGATTGCGCACTCTGGAAAGACCTAGCTTGCCGCCGGCTTGCCGTGCTTGATCAGATCCTGGGCAATCGACAGCCGCAGCACATCTGCCAGCTCGCGCGCCGCACGGTTCTCGGCGTCGATCTGGGCCCGGTATGACGCGAATTCCTGGCGCGGCCTGTCGTATGACGACGGAATCGAGCGCTTGCCCCTCGCTATGACCGTGCCCGTCTTGGCATCGCTGAGCACATAGTTGGCAGTCAGCGTCACAGTGCCGGCGGTCGGCTCGTCTTCGTCGGTCGTGACCTGCTCGATTGCCGCCGATTCGACGAGTTCGGAGACGCCGAGATCAAGCGAATAGACCGGCGAAGCCGGCTCGCCGGCGCCCTGGCCGAGCGCGAAGATCAAATTGTTGCGGACCTGCTGGGCGTAGCGGGTCTTGACCGGCTTGACCGAGATCGATGCCAGTTCGGCAGCAGCGCCGACCTGCGAGCCGGCGATCAGCGGCGCGCTCGAATAGAGCGGCCGCACCGTGCAGGCGGAAACCAGCGCCACCGAGGCGAGCAGCCCGCAAAGCACAACGCGGCGCAGCGTCAACTCTGTCTTTCGCGGATCAGGCAACGACATTGACGATCCTCTGCGGCACTATGATCACCTTGCGCGGCGCCTTACCTTCGAGCGCTTTCTGCACGAAGTCGAGAGCCAGAACCGCCTTTTCGACCGCACCTTGATCCGCGTCACGGGCAATTGTCAAATCGCCGCGTTTCTTGCCGTTGACCTGGACCGGCAGCACGATCTCGGCGTCGACGACAAGCGAGCGATCGTAATCCGGCCAGGGCCGTTCGGCGACAAGGTCGGTGCCGCCGAGCGTCTGCCAGCACTCCTCGGCCAGATGCGGCATGACCGGCGCGATCAGGTGCACCAGGATCTCGACGGCCTCACGGCAGGCCGCTTGCAGCGCCGGACCGGCCCTGCCCTCTGCCGCCTCGTTGAGCGGTACGGTCAAGGCATTGGCGAGCTCGTAGATGCGGGCGATGGCGCGGTTGAAGGCGAGCTTTTCGATATCCTCGCCGACCGACTTCAAGATCTTGTGCGCGGCCTTGGACACTGTCCCGGCCTCGCCGTCCTTCGCCGCCTCTGGCCGGACTCCGGCGAGCGATTCGGCAGCCGTCGACACCAGGCGCCAGATGCGCTGGATGAAGCGATGCGCGCCGGCCGCACCCTCGTCGGTCCATTCGACATCGCGCTCGGGCGGCGAGTCCGACAGCATGAACCAGCGCGCCGTATCGGCGCCGTAGCCGTCGGTGATCTCTTCCGGACTCACCGTATTCTTCTTCGACTTCGACATTTTTTCGAGCGGACCGATCACCGCCTCTTCGCCGGTGGCGATTTCGAAGGCGCGGCGCTTGCCGTCGGCGTCTTCCAGCCTGACCTCGCTAGGCGCAAGCCAGCGGCCGTTCGAGGCGCCGCCAACCCGATAGGTCTCGTGCACCACCATGCCTTGCGTGAACAGGCCCCTGAACGGCTCGGCGAGATCGACATGGCCGGTCTCGCGCATGGCGCGGGTGAAAAAGCGCGAATAGAGCAAATGCAGGATCGCATGCTCAATGCCGCCAATATACTGGTCGACCGGCAGCCATTCAGTCGCGGCCTTGGGATCGGTCGGATCGTTTGCCCACGGCGCGGTGAAGCGAGCGAAATACCAAGAAGAATCGACAAATGTGTCCATCGTGTCGGTTTCGCGCCGCGCATCCTTGCCGCAACGCGGGCATTTGACGTGCCGCCATGTCGGATGGCGATCGAGCGGATTGCCCGGCCGGTCGAACTCGATGTCGTCCGGCAGCTTGACCGGCAGGTCGGCCTTCGGCACCGGCACCACGCCGCAATCCTCGCAATGGATCATCGGGATCGGGCAGCCCCAATAGCGCTGGCGCGAAATGCCCCAGTCGCGCAGGCGGAAATTCACCTTGCGCTCGGCCATCGGCCGGTTGCCGATGGTCCTTTGTTCCAGCAGCTTCGCCACCTCGTCGAATGCCTGATCCGGCTTCATGCCGTCGAGGAAGCGCGAATTGATCATCGCGCCATCATCGACATAAGCCTCGTCGATGACCTGGAAGCTTCCTTGATTCTCGCCTTCCGGCATCACCACCGGAATGACCGGAAGGCCGTATCTGTTGGCGAAGTCGAGGTCGCGCTGGTCATGTGCCGGGCAGCCGAAGATGGCGCCGGTGCCATAGTCCATCAGCACGAAATTGGCGACGTAGACGGGCAGCGTCCACCTCTCGTCGAACGGATGGACAACGCGAATGCCGGTATCGAAACCCTTCTTCTCGGCCGTCTCCAATGCCGCCGCCGAAGTGCCCATATGGCGGACTTCGTCGATGAACTTTGCCAGCGCCGGATTGTCCTCGGCGGCCTTTTTGGCCAGCGGATGGTCGGCCGCAATCGCCATGAAGGACGCGCCGAAGATGGTGTCGGGCCTGGTCGTATAGACTTCGAGCTCATGCTCCCCGGCGACTGGCTTGGCCAGCGGCCAGCGGATCAGCAGCCCTTCCGAACGGCCGATCCAGTTCGCCTGCATCAGCTTCACTTTTTCCGGCCAGTCGTCGAGTTGGTCGAGCGAATCCAGCAGATCCTGCGCGTAATCGGTGATCTTGAAGAACCACTGCGTCAGCTCGCGCTGTTCCACCAGCGCGCCTGAGCGCCAGCCGCGTCCGTCGATGACCTGCTCGTTGGCAAGCACCGTCATGTCCTCCGGATCCCAGTTGACCTTGGAGGATTTGCGCGTCACCAGCCCCTTCTCGACGAAATCGAGGAACAGCATCTGCTGGCGGTGATAGTAGTCGACGTCGCAGGTGGCGAACTCGCGGGCCCAATCGAGCGACAGGCCCATGACCTTGAGCTGCTCGCGCATGGCGGCGATGTTCTGATAGGTCCAGTCCTTGGGATGGACCTTGTTCTGCATCGCCGCGTTTTCGGCTGGCATGCCAAAGGCGTCCCAGCCCATCGGGTGCAGCACGTTGAAACCCTTGGCCCGCTTGTAGCGCGCCACCACGTCGCCCATCGTATAGTTGCGGGTATGGCCGATATGGATGCGCCCCGACGGATACGGGAACATCTCCAGCACGTAGTATTTCGGGCGCGGGTCGTCATTGTCGGCTTCGAACAGCTTCTTGGCGTCCCAGGCGTTCTGCCATTTGGGCTCTGACGCGCGCGGATTGTATCGTTCGGTTGCCATCGGGTGTTTTTCACTTAAAAGCATGCGCGAGCCGCCGGACAATGCCCGGGCGGCTCAGGAAATGTCGTCGCGGTGTTCACCATGGATTGCCGGACCCGTCAACTGCGGCGATCCGGCGAAAAGCCAAACACAGGCAGGATATAGGCATGGCGAGCGCCGTCGAACAGCTTTTCACGGTCAAGGCAAGGATCGCTGCCGCCGAGCGCGAGGCAGGCCGTGAGGCCGGAGCGGTGACGCTGGTCGCAGTCTCGAAAACCTTCGACGCCGCCGATATCCGCCCGATTATCGAGGCCGGCCAGCGCGTCTTCGGCGAAAACCGCGTCCAGGAAGCACAAGCGAAATGGCCGGTGCTGAAGGAGGCATTTTCCGACATCGAGCTGCATCTGATCGGTCCGCTGCAATCGAACAAGGCCAAGGAAGCGGTGGCATTGTTCGATGTCATCGAAACCGTCGACCGTGAAAAGATCGCCGCAGAGCTGGCCAAGGAGATCGCCAGGCAAGGCCGGTCACCAAGGCTCTATGTCCAGGTCAACACCGGCTCCGAGCCGCAAAAGGCCGGCATCGAGCCGCGCGAGGCTGTCGCCTTCGTGGCCCGCTGCCGCTCGGTTCACGCCCTCGCCATCGAAGGGCTGATGTGCATTCCGCCGGCCGACGAGAACCCCGGTCCGCATTTCGCGCTGCTGGAAAAGCTTGGGCTTGAGGCCGGCGTCGACAAGCTCTCCATGGGCATGTCCGGCGACTACGAAACCGCGATCGCCTTCGGCGCGACCAGTGTCAGGGTTGGATCGGCAATTTTCGGCGCCAGATGAGGCGCAGCCGACCTTAGGCCACAGGCTGACATTGACTGCGCCAGCGTATAGAAACGGAACGTTTCGTTCCTATATGGGTCGAGTTATTCTCAACCCGTCTGGAGCCACCCATGCGTTACAATCAACTTGGAAATACGGGGATGTTCGTCTCCGAACTTTGCCTCGGCACGATGACGTTCGGCGCGGCCGGCGAGAATGCCCAATGGGGCCTGATCGCCAGCCTCGACCAGAAGGGCGTCGACGAGATCGTTGCCCGCTCGCTCGCCGCCGGCGTCAATTTCTTCGACACGGCGGATGTCTATTCCTTCGGCGCCTCGGAACGGCTTCTCGGCCAGTCGCTCAGGAATCTTGGCGTCAACCGACAGGACGTGATCATCGCCACCAAGGTCCATGGCGCCATGGGCGGGGGCCCGAACCAGCGTGGTTCCTCGCGCGGCCACATCATGGATTCGGTCGAAGGCAGCCTCGAGCGGCTGCAGCTCGATCACATCGATCTCTACCAGCTGCACGGCACCGACACGGTGACGCCGATCGACGAGACACTGCGGGCGCTCGACGACCTCGTTGCCGCCGGCACGGTCCGCTATGTCGGCGTCTCGAACTGGCAGGCCTGGCGCGTTGCCAAGGCGCTGGGTATTGCCGAGCGCAAGGGATTTGCCCGCTTCGAGACCGTGCAGTCGTACTACTCGATCGCCGGCCGCGATCTCGAGCGCGAAATCGTGCCGCTGCTCAACGAGGAGAAGCTCGGGCTGATGGTCTGGTCGCCGATGGCTGGCGGCCTGCTCTCCGGCAAATACGGACCGGGCGCCCCCGGCAATGGCGAGGGCCGCCGCGCCAGCTTCAATTTCCCGCCGGTCAATGAGGACCGTGCCTGGGCAGCAGTCGCCGTCATGCGCGAGATCGCCGTCAAGCACGGCGTCAGCGTCGCCACGGTGGCGCTCGGCTATGTCCTGGCCAAGCCATTCGTGATGAGCGTCATCATCGGCGCCAGCCGCATGGAGCAGCTGGAACAGAACCTTGCAGCCACCGAGTTGAAGCTCGATGCCGATGATCTCGTTCGCCTCGACGAAGTCAGTGCCCTGCCCGCCGAATACCCCGGCTGGATGCTGGAACGTCAGGCTGCCGGCCGGCGTCCGGCGCCCGTTGTGCCGAAAACGTAACTCAATCTCACCTTCGATTCGATGCTTCGGGAGCCGGCAGGCTCCCGATCTTTTTTGGGCTCAGGTCAGCCGGACCGTCTCGACCAAAAAGTCCAAAAACGCCCGCACCCGCGCCGGCAGATGCTTGCCTTGGCCGACATAGACGGCGTGGGTGAGTTCCTCGTCGCCGGGGTTGAACTCTTCCAGCAGCGGCAGAAGCCGGCCGGCGGCAATGTCGGCCTCCACATGCCAGCGTGCCAGCCGGGCGAGGCCCGCCCCCGAGAGCGCCATCAGCCGCATCGCCTCGCCGTCGCTGACCAGCGTATTTCCGATGATCGACAGGGTGATCGGCTTGCCGGCCGCGTCGATAAAAGGCCAGCCCTCGAGGTGACGTACGAAACGGAAGCCCATCCGGTTGTGACGATCGAGATCGGCGGGCGTCTTGGGCGTGCCACGCGCTTCGAGATACGATGGCGCCGCAACGACGACCACCCGGCTCTGCCCGAGCTTGCGCGCCACCAGCCGTGATTCGCCGAGCGGTCCGGCGCGGATGGCGACGTCAGCGCGCTCCTCCATCAGGTCGATGACATCGTCGGTCAACACCAGATCGACCGAGATTTCGGGGTAGCGTTCTAGGAAACGCGGCAAAAGCGGGATCAGCCGATGCTGCCCGAAAGGCACGTAGCTGTTGATCCGCAGCCGGCCACGCGGCGCGGCACCCGCCGCTGCCTCGCGCTCGGCCGCCGCCATGTCGGCCAGGACGCGCACGCCGCTGTCGAAGAACGCCGCCCCCTCCGGCGTCAGTTGCAGCTTGCGCGTCGAACGGCTGACCAGCCGCGCACCAAGCCGCGCCTCCAGCCGCGCGATCAGCTTGCTCACCGCCGACGGCGTCATCCGCAACGCGCGGGCAGCGGCTGAAAAGCTGCCCGCCTCGACGACGCGGACGAACACTTCGATCTCGCCGGAGCGATTGATGTCGGGCCTGGCCATTGGTGAATCTATTTCACAGACGATGTGCCCGATGCAAGGCTGGTTCACAGCACATCGCGGCACGATCTTCCGGATCGGGGCGTGGGAGGACACGGCGCCCGTCGTCAAAACTGGTCGTCATCGAAGTGGGAACCGCCATGCCCCTTGCTCTTTACGCTCTTGCCGCCGGTGCGTTCGGCATCGGCGTCACCGAATTCGTCATCATGGGCCTGCTGCTCGACGTCAGCACCGATCTCGACGTCTCGATCTCGGCTGCCGGCCAGCTGATTTCCGGCTATGCGCTGGGCGTTGTCATCGGCGCGCCGCTGCTGACGATCGCAACCGGCCGTTGGCCGCGCAAAACCGTGCTTCTGGCGCTGATGGCGATCTTCACGCTGGGCAACCTCGCTTGTGCGCTTGCCCCAGACTACTGGACGCTGATGGGTGCGCGCGTACTGACCGCCTTCGCCCACGGCACCTTCTTCGGCGTCGGCTCGGTCGTGGCGACCGGACTGGTGGCGCCCAACAAGAAAGCCTCGGCGATCGCCCTGATGTTCACCGGCCTGACCATCGCCAACATCCTCGGCGTGCCCTTCGGCACATGGCTCGGCCAAGCCTTCGGCTGGCGCGCGACCTTCTGGGCGGTGACCCTGGTCGGCATCGCCGCCTTTACCATCATTCTGCTGCTGGTGCCGGGCAGCCGAACAGAGCCTGAGAAGAGCAATTTGCGCGCCGATCTCGCCGTGCTCGGCCGCACGCCGGTCCTGCTTGGCTTTGCTACCACCGTGCTTGGCTATGCCGGCGTCTTCGCCGTCTTCACCTACATCGCCCCGTTGCTGACCGAGATCACCGGTTTTGATGAAGCAGCGGTGTCGCCGATCCTGCTGGTCTTCGGCGGCGGCCTCATTGCCGGCAACCTCGCCGGCGGCAAGTTCGCCGACCGCTGGTTGGTACCGTCCGTTCTCGGCAGTCTCGTCGTCCTGGCGATGGTGCTCGGCACCATGACCTTCGCCCTGCACAGCCAGGTCATGGCCGTTATCTATGTCGGCCTGCTCGGCGCCGCCGCCTTCGCCACCGTCGCGCCGCTACAGTTATGGGTGTTGCAGAAGGCACAAGGCGCCGGCCAGAGCCTCGCCTCATCCTTCAACATCGCCGCCTTCAACCTCGGCAATGCTGCCGGCGCCTGGCTCGGCGGCGTGGTCATCGCCCATGGTCCCGGCCTCGATGCCGTCACCTGGGTCGCGGCCCTGTTGCCGCTTTCAGCGCTTGCCGTGGCGGCGTTTGCGCTGCGCCTCGACCGAGATCCTGTCCTCGCCACACCGGAAATCGCGCGGTCATAGAACGGCAAACCTCAACCAATCTTTGAAACAGCCATCCTTCCACAAGGAGCAAACCCATGGATTATCGAAATCTTGGCGCATCAGGCCTGAAGGTCCCGGCGCTCTCGTTCGGCGCTGGAACCTTCGGCGGTTCAGGCCCGCTGTTCGGCGCCTGGGGCAACAGCGATGCGACGGAAGCACGGCGGCTGGTCGACATCTGCCTTGAGGCCGGCGTCAACCTGTTCGACACCGCCGACGTCTATTCGAATGGCGCTTCCGAACAAGTGCTCGGCGCTGCCATCAAGGGCCGCCGCGACGCCGTGCTGATCTCGACCAAGACCTCGCTGCCGATGGGCGACGGTCCCAACGATGCCGGATCGTCACGTTCACGCCTGATCAAGGCCGTCGAAGACGCGCTGGGGCGCCTTGGCACCGACTACATCGACCTGCTGCAACTGCACGCCTTCGACGCAGCAACACCGATCGAGGAGGTGCTGTCGACACTGGACAGTCTCGTGCGCGCCGGCAAACTGCGTTATGTCGGCGTCTCCAATTTTTCCGGCTGGCAAGTGATGAAATCGCTCGGCCTGGCGGGCAGATACGGCTATCCCCGATACGTCGCCCATCAGGTCTATTACTCGCTGGTCGGACGCGACTATGAATGGGAGTTGATGCCGCTCGGCCTCGACCAGGGTGTCGGTGCGCTGGTGTGGAGCCCGCTCGGCTGGGGCCGCCTGACCGGCAAGATCCGCCGTGGCCAGAAGCTGCCTGAGAAAAGCCGGCTGCACGACACGGCAAGCTTCGGACCGCCCGTCGAGGATGAGCATCTCTATCGGGTCGTCGACGCGCTTGATGTTGTCGCCGAGGAAACCGGCAAGACCATACCGCAGATCGCCATCAATTGGCTGCTGCAGCGGCCGACCGTCGCCTCCGTCATCATTGGCGCGCGCAACGAGGAGCAGTTGCGCCAGAATCTCGGCGCCGTCGGCTGGTCCTTGACAGCCGAGCAGATGAAGAAGCTCGACACGGCAAGTGAGATCACCGCACCCTATCCGTATTTTCCCTATCGCCGGCAGGAGGGTTTTGCCCGGCTGAACCCGCCCGCAGTCTGACGCTCCAAAAGCTGGGCGGCGGCTCCCAGGCTGCCGCCCGCCCGGCTAATGCAGAACGAACTCGCCGTCGACCTTGCGCCATTCGTTCGGCGCGATCAGCTTCTGGTGCGTGTAGCTGACCGAATGCAGCGGGCCTTCGAGCTTGGCCTTCCAGAACTCGATGAAACGGATCAGCACGGGAAATTTCGGGGCGATGTCGTAATCCTGCCAGATGAAGCTCTGCAGCAGATGCGGGTGATCTGGAAAGTGATAAAGAATCTTGGCCGTGGTCAAGCCATAGCCCTTGAGCATCAGGTCCATTTCTGAATGGTCGCGCATTGCGGTCCCCTGGTTGATTCTCCTTCCTCCCAGCCTGAAATTGTGCACCCCATTTACTTATTCGTCTATTGATATTTCTGCGATCAAACTAGATTCCTCCCGCAAAAACATGCGCTTAGCAGCCGCCTCACGAGAGTGCTGACACCGCCCGGCAAGGCACCTGCGGCATCCCGCCGCGCGAATCCAACGTCTAATGTTGCCGTCGCGGCCGAACTGTTAATAATGCGCGCGAATTCGCGGCCGCATCGCCGCGATCCTGCCGGCAGTCAAGCCGGCGGTTTGGTTTTGGGGAGGAAGGCGAAGAAATGTCCGATGTTCATGTCCATCGCGTCCAGCCGGCGTGGAAGAAGAACGCGCTGATTGACAACGACACCTACCTGAAATGGTACGCCGACAGTGTCAAGAACCCGGACAAGTTCTGGGGCAAGCACGGCAAGCGCATCGACTGGTTCAAGCCCTACAGCAAGGTCAAGAACACGTCCTTCGACGGCCAGGTCTCAATCAAATGGTTCGAGGATGGCCAGACCAACGTTTCCTGGAACTGCATCGACCGGCATCTGAAGAAGCGCGGCGAACAGACCGCCATCATCTGGGAAGGCGACAATCCCTACGACGACAGGAAGATCACCTATAACGAGCTTTACGCGCATGTCTGCCGCCTCGCCAATGTGATGAAAAAGCACGGCATCAAGAAGGGCGACCGCGTAACCATCTACATGCCGATGATCCCGGAGGCCGCTTATGCGATGCTCGCCTGCACGCGTATCGGCGCCATTCATTCGGTCGTCTTCGGCGGCTTTTCGCCGGATGCGCTGGCCGGACGCATCGATGACTGCAAGTCGACCTTCGTCATCACCGCCGACGAAGGCCTGCGAGGCGGCAAGCCTATCCCGCTGAAGGAGAACACCGACAAGGCGATCGAGATCGCCGCCAAGGCCGGAACGAAAGTCGAAAAGGTCTTGGTCGTGCGCCGCACCGGCGGCAAGACCGGCTGGGCCGCCGGGCGCGACGTCTGGTACCATGACGAGGTCGCCACGGTTAAGGCCGAATGCAAGCCCGAGAAGATGAACGCCGAGGACCCGCTGTTCATCCTCTACACATCCGGCTCGACCGGCAAGCCGAAGGGCGTGCTGCACACCACCGCCGGCTATCTCGTCTATGTCTCGATGACCCACCAATATGTCTTCGACTATCATGACGGCGATATCTACTGGTGCACCGCCGATGTCGGCTGGGTCACCGGCCACAGCTACATCGTCTACGGGCCGCTCGCCAACGGCGCCACCACGCTGATGTTCGAAGGCGTGCCGAACTACCCGTCGCAGTCGCGTTTCTGGGACGTGATCGACAAGCACAAGGTCAACATCTTCTACACGGCGCCGACGGCGTTGCGCGCGCTGATGGGCGCCGGCGATGCCCATGTCACCAAAACGTCGCGCAAGTCGCTGCGCGTGCTCGGCACCGTCGGTGAGCCGATCAATCCGGAAGCCTGGGAGTGGTATTTCAAAGTCGTAGGCAACGGCAAGGTGCCGATCGTCGATACCTGGTGGCAGACCGAGACCGGCGGCATCATGATCACGCCGGTTCCGGGCGCCACCCACCTCAAGGCGGGTTCAGCGACGCGGCCCTTCTTTGGCGTCAAGCCGCAGCTGGTCGATACCGACGGCAAGGTGCTCGAAGGCGAAGCCAGCGGCAATCTTTGTATTGCCGACTCATGGCCGGGCCAGACGCGCACCGTCTATGGCGATCACGACCGCTTCGTGCAGACCTATTTCTCGACCTACAAGGGCAGATACTTCACCGGCGACGGCTGCCGCCGCGATGCTGACGGCTACTACTGGATCACCGGCCGCGTCGACGACGTCATCAACGTCTCCGGCCACCGCATGGGCACCGCCGAGGTCGAATCGGCGCTGGTTTCGCATGAGAAGGTCTCGGAGGCCGCCGTCGTCGGCTACCCGCACGATATCAAGGGCCAGGGCATCTACTGCTATGTCACGCTGATGGCCGGCGAAACGCCAAGCGAGGAATTGCGCCAGGAACTCGTCGCCCATGTCCGCAAGGAGATCGGCGCCATCGCTTCGCCCGACAAGATCCAGTTCGCGCCCGGCCTGCCGAAGACCCGTTCCGGCAAGATCATGCGACGCATCCTGCGCAAGATCGCCGAGGATGATTTTGCCGCGCTCGGCGATACCTCGACGCTGGCCGATCCGGCGGTCGTCGACGACCTTATCGCCAACCGGCAAAACAAGAAGGGCTGATGCAACCCGCATTGGGCGCCGTCACCGAGCTTTGGCGCTATCCCGCGAGCTCGCTCGCCGGCGAGTTTCAGCAGGCGATCTCCGTCGACTGGCATACCGTCGAAGGCGACCGCCTGTTTGGTCTTGTCGATACCTCGACCGATGAAATCGCACGGCCCGACCGCGAAGCGAAATGGCACAAGGTGCCCCGCATCCGCACCCGGCTGTCGCAGGCCGGCAGGCTGGAGGTCGCCATCCCCGACGGACGCTGGCTTTCGGCACCTGGCGCGCAAAGTGATCGCGCCATTTGCGCCTATCTCGGCTTTGCGGCTTCCATCCGGCCGTTCCGTCGGGAAAATGCGGCTCCGGATTACGCCGGCCCTCTGCTGACGGAACGCTACGTCAAAGCCCCTATTCATCTGCTGACCACCGCCTCACTGGCGCGTTTGAAAGTGCTGCATCCAAAGGGCACCGCCGACGCGCGCCGCTTCCGCCCCAACATCGTCGTCGATGTGCCGGAGGTCGAGGGGTCGTTCCCCGAGACGGAATGGATCGGGCGCAAGCTGGCGATCGGCGACCTGCTCCTGACCATACCGAGCCGTGCCGCCGCTGCGGCTTCACCATCATTGGCCAGGACGGGTTCGACCACGACCCGGCAATCCTGCGCAGCCTGGTCCGCCACAACGCCCATAACCTCGGCGTCTACTGCACCGTCGATCGACCGGCCCGCGTCGAGATCGGCGCCACGATGCGCCTCCTGTAGCTATCGGTACAAATCCGCCCGCGTCGGCGGCAGGCCGCTCGGCCCACGCGCGCGCCTTGTGGCGACGGTCTGGAAAACCTGCGCCGAGGCGCGTTCGAAGGTAATCGAGCAGCCGGTGAGATAAAGCAGCCAGAGCCGCGCCTTGGCTTCGCCGACCTCGGCGATAGCTTCGTCGAAGCGTGCGTGGAGGCGCTCGGCCCATAGCCTGCAGGTGCGCGCATAGTGCTCGCGCAAATTTTCGACGTCGTAGACGAGGAAGCCGTGCGCCTCGAGATTGCCGAGCGTCATGCCGATCGTATCGAGTTCGCCGCCCGGAAAAATGTATTTGATCAGCGCCTTGAATTCCGGCCCCTTGCGCAGCGTCTTCTTCAAGCTGCCCTTGTCGCGCCGGGTGATGGCGTGGTGCAGATAGATGCCGCCCGGCTTGAGCAGGCGATGGATCCTCGAGAAATAGGCCGCATGGTTGGCAAGGCCCAGATGCTCGAACATGCCGATCGACGAGATCTTGTCGAAGGAGCCGGACAGCTCGGCATAGGACTTTATCTCGATGGTGATGCGGTCCTCCAGCCCCTCGGCGCGGATGCGTTCACGGGCGAGCTCGGTCTGTGCTTCCGATAGCGAAACGCCGTGGCCGACGACGCCATAATTCTTCACCGCATGGATGAGCATCGCTCCCCAGCCGCAGCCGATGTCGAGCAATCTATCGCCGGGCTTCAGCCGAAGCTTGCGGCAGATATGGTCGAGCTTGTCTCTCTGGGCCTGATCGATATCGTTGGCGAAATCCTTGAAGTAGCCGCAGCTATAGACCATGCGCTCGTCGAGGAAGAGCCGGTAGAATGCGTTGGAAATGTCGTAATGATGCTGGATCGCCTCCTTGCTCGAACCGCTGACGAAAGGATTGCGGCCGGAAAGATCGGTTCGCGTCGTCATCTGTTTTCGCGAAAACAGCACCGCCGGCAGGTCGCGCAGGATCGCCAGCTTCGGCAATGTCTTGAGCTTCGTCCTGAGCTTGCCGTGCGTGGGCAAGGCGTAGAAATCGAACAGCGATCCGTCTTCGACGTCGACCGCCTTGGCAATCCACATCTCGATCAGCGTCGATAAAGAGGGCCGACGTACGATCTGCCAGACGATGTCCTGGTCGTTGATGGTGAGCACCGGGCCGGCAGCCGGGCCGATCCGCTCGCCTGTCCACAGCCTCACCGCAAAACCCGGCTTCAGCGTCTCGATGACCGTCCGAACAATCCGGGCCGCTCTCTCGGCTGCCTCCATCCCCGTCCTCCCTTACCCGGCAAAATAGTGGCCCGGAACAATAGCGGCTCGATCTTGCCTGCCCGATCGGCCGGCCGCAAGCCGCCCGAGTGCACAAGCAGGCTTGTTCAGGATTTTCGGGTGCCGCGCCTTGCCATTTGCCGGATGACACCCCATCATGAGGGAGTGTTCAACAAATCGAAAGGAGGTGATCCGATGTCGAGTGATTTCGTTTTCCAGAACGTGGCCTCAGCGGATCGCACTTTCGGGAAGCAGTCTTCCCGCTAAGGCGCGAGATGCGCGGCTGGCGACCAGGGTCGCCGCCAGGAGCCGCGCCATGGACGGAAACACGGAAGGCCGCCGGCTTCGCGAGAAGCGGCGGCCTTTTCCTTTTTGGGCTGTTGTCCCTATTTGGTTACGGTTAACATCTCGACGTTGCGCGCTATATCCTGGAAAGCCTGGTTGAGTTCCGTTCCATTGGCCGCCTGATAAAAGTGCTTGATCTTGGCGGTGTCCGGGCTCGCGCAATCCTGGAGCGTCGCCTTGGCATTCGTTTCGTTTAGGTCAAACCCAATGGTGAAGACCTCGATGCCCTTGTCGCGCATGGCAGCGCAAAGTTTCTTGGCGGCCGTGCGGGTCGGCTCCTTGCCGGCGTCATTGTAGACGTCGCTGACCGTGCTCGCATCGAAGTAGGACAGGTTGAATTCGCCATCGGTCATCAGGATCGCGATCTTGGCAACCTTCTTTGGATCCATCTTGGCCGGCCGTTCCGAGGCTTTCATCACACTGCCCCAGTTTTCCGAAAGCATGTACCAGGTCCACTGCACGCCGATATGGCCGGCGGTGCCGCCGGAGGCGACGAAATTCTTGATGACCGTCTTGAGCGCCGTCGCATCCGCTGTCAGCGGCATCAGCGCGGCGATCGGGCAGGCGGCGGTGCCGGTCTGCCAGGCGAAGGACGACAGCAGGTAGTCGCGGTTGACCATGCTGGCGTCGGGGCCTGCGTCCGAATATTGATAGATCCCCTTGCGCTCGGTGGCGCAATTATCGGGACGGATAAAGCCCGAGACATACTGCACGGCGTCATTGGCCGGCGCCTGTTTGCGTTGACTGGCGGTGGTTTCCACATAGACGCTGCTGGCGGCAAGTGTACCTGCATTCACCGAATTGGCATAAGGCACGATGGCAACCCGCACACGTGGCTTGGAGGGGTCCTGGCCGCCCAGGAAGCTGTCGACAGCATTCGCCGCGGCCGCCCGTAGATCGATGATTTTCTGGCCGGCCATCGACCCGGTCACGTCCAGCATCATCGCGACTTCGATCTGCTTGTCCGAATAGAGCGCCGTCGTCGATGCGGGGACGCGTTGCATGCCAACCGTGCTGAAAAGCGGGAAATAGTAGTTGACGTTGACATGGACGTCCGCCTGGACAGTCTTGGCTGTCCTGTCGACAACCAGATTGTCGAGGACGATCTGGTTGTCCTGGAGGATACCCGCCGTGCTGTTGGCATCGAGAAAGGCCTGCACCGATTTGCTGGCGTCGGCCTCGCTGATGACGCCGGTTGTCAGGTCGCGGGCCGTCGAGGTGACCGCTGCATCGACCACGCCTTGCAGGCTCGATTTTACATTGTAGAGTTGGGGCACGTTGACCGCAAAGCCGACACTCAGTGCCAGCACTGAGCCGATTATCCCAAACAGGACCGCGAAATTTCCGCTGCGATCCCCGGCAAAGCCGCCGATCGTCTGAACAAGACCCCCGAAACGCCGCATTCCTTCCGCCTCCATTCGCTACAGCCTGCAGCTGTCCGAACGTGCATTGCAGGAATCCGGCCGGATCGCGCCGCCAGGCCCGGGAAAGCGACCGGCCCGCGATCAGGTCATTGTTTCCAAACGGTTTCGAGCGGCGGCAGGGTAAACAGCGGGTAAACGAAAGCTGCGCCGGCACGGCTTTGTTGACAAAGCGCTTACCACGAACAGGCTCGCAATTCAGGACGACTGGACTGCGTCCCAATCCGGTACAGACGAGATGTATCGAACCGGTTCAGCACGATCGCGGTGGCGGGAAATGGAAACACGGACTGTGAATGTGTCCCGAAAGACTAGGCCAGCATCCGTGCGCTGACCGTCTTGTCGACGCCACGACAAGGCGGCTTGAACAGATTACCTTCCTGCTCGTGCGTCCAGACCTTGAACAGGGTGAGCCGATGCGGGCCAAAACTGTGCAGCAGCGGCACGTCGGTGGCGTCGCGGCCGCGGGCGATGACGACGCGGCCGATCCTCGGCACATTGTGGCGAGGATCGAAAGTGTACCACCTGCCGTCGAGGAACACTTCCACCCACGCCGAGAAATCCATCGGCGCCGGATCGGCGGGCACGCCGATATCGCCGAGATAGCCGTTCACGTAGCGGGCCGGGATGTTCATGCAGCGGCAGAGCGTGATCGCCAGATGGGCAAAGTCGCGGCAGACGCCGACGCGTTCCTCATGCGCCTGCGCCGCCGTGCGGGTCGAGCGCGCATAGCCGTAGCCAAAGGACAGGCGGTTGTGGACATAGTCGACGATGGCCTGCACCCGCGCCCAGCCCGGCGGAAGCTGGCCGAAAAGTTGCCAGGCCAGGTCGCCGAGATGGTCGGTCTCGCAGTAACGGCTGCCGAGCAGATAGCCGAGCACCTCGTCCGGCAATTCGGCAACCGGGACTTCTCTCGCCAGCGTGTTGACTTCGTCCGTCTCGCCGCTGTCCTCGACCACCGCGTCATAGAGGATGCGAAAGCTTCCGGCCGGCGCCGTGAAGCGGCGGCAGCTATTGCCGAAAAGGTCGTGGTAGACCCTGGTCGGGACCGACGGCGAGGTCAGCACGCGCGTCTGCCGCTTGATGTCGGCCTGGCGATCCCTGTGGATATCGAGCAATGAAACGACCGGCGTTGCTGCAACGCATTCAATGGCAATTTCATAGCCGAGCCGAATCAGCATCGCCCTCCCCTACGATCGTCATGGAAGATAGTGCCGATCAACGCGGGACAGTGCGTGGCGGTTCCTTGTGGTCGTCAAAAACGACGCCTCGCGGCTTCCCATACGGACGCGGCAACGTTACGGTCGATTGACACGCGTCTTTCGAAATAATCCCTCCAAGATAACCCCGGGAAACCGATGTTTGCAGGCAGAAAATTCGCGGCCTTCCTGTTCGATATGGACGGCACGATTCTCAATTCGATCGCCGCGGCGGAAAGGGTCTGGGCAGCGTGGGCGCATCGGCAAGGTCTTGATGTCGCCGCATTCCTGCCGACCATCCACGGCGTGCGGGCGATCGAGACCATCGGCCGGCTGGCGCTCCCAGGCGTCGATCCTGCCCGCGAAGCCGATTCGCTTTTGCAGGCCGAGGCGGCCGATGTCGAGGGCATTCGCCCGATTGCCGGCGCCGCGGCCTTCCTGGCGTCGCTGCCGCCTGGAAGCTGGGCGATCGCCACTTCGGCACCGCGCGAGCTCGCCCTGCTGCGCCTGCAGGCCGCGGGTATTCCGGCTCCCGCCGTGATTGTTGCGGCGGAGGATGTATCGCGCGGCAAGCCGGCGCCCGACTGCTTCCGGCTGGCGGCCGAACGGCTCGGCGTCGATGTGGGCGACTGCCTCGTCTTCGAGGACGCGCCGGCCGGCATAGCGGCGGCCGAAGCCGCGGGCGCTGCAATCGTGGTGATCAGCGCCACGCACCGGCATCCGTTGGAGACGCCGCATGCCGCCATCACCGGCTATGGCGCGATCGGCATCGCCGTCGATGACAACGGCTGGATTGCCATCGAAGCGGAACGGACCGCACAGCCTGCTTAACTAGCACCCTGCTTGCGCTAAAAGTCGCTGGTCAGGCCCTTGACCTCCCAGTCGCCATAGCGGCCAGGCTCCTTGCCGCCGCGCCCGCCGATCTCCCTCGGCAGCGTGGCTTCCTGCTCGCGATATTTCTCCCGCCGGGCCTCGGCCTCGACCAAGGCGCGCCTGGCTGCCGGGGTCAGCGGCTTTTGCGGCGAGCCGTTAGCATGCGTTTGGCTGGTTTTGTCGATCATGCGATCTTCCGCTAGATTGAAACAGGCCCCGATTGAAACGGGAACCGCTGTTTCCCATCATATAGCGATGGGCCCACAAGGATCGACCCCTTTGTTGGGCCAAAATGGAGCAGACGATGAACACCCTTCGCACCGCCATGCTTTTGGCCGCAATGACGGCCCTGTTCATGGGCGTCGGCTATCTCATCGGCGGATCCGGCGGCATGATGATTGCCTTGCTGATCGCCGCCGGCACCAATTTGTTCAGCTATTGGAACGCCGACAAGATGGTGCTGTCGATGCACCGTGCGATCGAAGTCGACGAACGCAACGCGCCTGAATATTACGCCATCGTGAAGGGTCTCGCGCAACGTGCCGGCCTGCCGATGCCGAGAACCTATCTCATCGACAATCCGCAGCCCAATGCCTTCGCCACCGGCCGCAATCCGCAAAATGCCGCTGTCGCCGCCAGCACCGGCCTGCTCGAGCGGCTATCGCATGAAGAAGTCGCGGCGGTGATGGCACACGAGCTCGCCCATGTGCAGCACCGCGATACGCTGACCATGACGATCGTCGCCACCTTTGCCGGCGCAATTTCGATGCTCGGCAATTTCGCCTTCTTTTTCGGCGGCAACCGCGACAATAACAATTCCTTTGGCATCGTCGGCGTGCTGGTGGCGATGATAGTCGCGCCCCTGGCCGCCATGATCGTGCAGATGGCGGTGAGCCGCACCCGCGAATATGAGGCCGACCGGCGCGGTGCCGAAATCTGTGGACACCCGCTGTGGCTCGCCTCGGCACTTGACAAGATCGCGCGGGGCGCCGAACGCATCCGCAACCCGGATGCCGAGCGCAATCCGGCAACCGCCCATCTCTTCATCATCAATCCTCTTTCCGGCGAGCGCATGGACAGTTTGTTTTCCACTCACCCGAGCACAGAAAACCGCATCGCCGCGTTGCAGAGGATGGCGAGCGAAATGGCCGGCGCACCCGAAGAGGCCGCGACGCCAAGGCCGGCGCCGGAAGGGACCGGGCAGCAGCCGTCTGGTCCGTGGGACAGGGCCGTGCGGCCCGAGAGGCCGCCTGAGCCGGCCAAGCCGAGACCCAATCCCTGGGGACGCAATCCGACCGGACCCAAAGGTCCGTGGTCGTGACGAGCGCGACAGACAAAAAAGGCGGGATCTCGCTGGCGGAAATGCGCGATCTTTGTGCAAGGCACTGGAACCCTATCGGAATACCGATGGCGAGCATAGCAACATCAAGTGACCTGGGCTTTCGCCCACTTCCTGAAGATGAATATGACACCTATCTTCGCCACATCGTCCGACTTGTCGGGGATGGTGCATCTCCAAAGCAAGTCGCGGACTATGTCGGCACGGTTGAGAAAGACTACATTCAGGTGATCTCCCCCCTAGGAAGCAAAGAAGATTTTGTCAGCGCCATATTTAAACTAGTCAACCGATCGCCGACACAATGAGGCCAACTCACAGTGAGGCTTCAGAAGCTCGCGGTCTCGCCGCGCGCAAGGCAGCTGCGCGCCTGCTTGCCGCCGTCATTGACGCGAAAACGCCGCTCGACGGGCTGACCGACCATGAAAACGGCCATCCACAATACAAGGCGCTCGACCTGCGCGACCGCGCCTTGGTGCGCGCCATTCTGGTCACCGCCCTGCGCTACCGCATGACCATATCAGGCCTTTTGGCCCGTCGCCTGGAAAAGCCGCTGCCGCCCAACGCCACGGCGCTTTCGCACATTTTGCATGTGGCGGCAGCGCAGATCCTGTTCCTCGATGTTCCCGACAGCGCCGCCGTCGACCTCGCCGTGACACACGCCAAGTCCGATCCGCGCACGGCGCGCTTTTCCGGCCTCGTCAATGGCGTGCTGCGCACGCTGGCGCGGGCCAAGCAGGACGAGCTCGCGGCAGCACTTGCCGCTACCGACGAGGCGCCAAAATGGTTTTCCGACCGTTTGAAAACGGTCTACGGCCTCGACAAGGCCAGGCAGATACTGCTCGCCCATCGCCATGAGGCACCGGTCGATTTCTCGGTCAAGTCGGACCCGGCGCTGTGGGCCGAACGGCTCGGCGGCTTTGTCTTGCCGACCGGCACGGTGCGGGTGGAAAAGCTCAGCGCTTCCGTGACCGAACTGCCCGGCTTTGGGGAAGGCGCCTGGTGGGTTCAGGATGCAGCGGCCAGCCTGCCGGCCCGGCTGTTCGGCGACATCAATGGTTTGCGAATCGCCGACCTCTGTGCCGCGCCGGGCGGCAAGACCGCCCAGCTGATCCTCGCCGGCGCCCACGTCACCGCGCTCGACATGTCCAAAACGCGGCTGGCACGGCTGACGCAGAACCTCGAACGGCTCGGTCTGGCCGCCGAGATCGTCCAGACCGATCTGCTCAAATACGAGCCGAAGGACCTCTTCGACGCCGTCCTCCTCGACCCACCTTGCTCTTCGACCGGCACGGTGCGGCGGCATCCCGACGTTCCCTGGACGAAGACGGCGGCCGACGTCGAAAAACTGGCCGACCTGCAACGCCGGCTGCTTGCCCGCGCCGTCACCCTGGTCAAGCCTGGTGGACGCATCGTCTTTTCCAACTGTTCGCTCGATCCGATGGAAGGCGAAGAGCTCTATCGCGACTTTCTCGCCGGCAATGCGGAGATTGTCGACGACCCGCTTCGGCCGGGTGAGATCGCCGGCATCGACCCGTTTCTGACGCCGCAAGGCACGTTGCGCACCACGCCTGCCGATCTGGAGCTAGGCTCGCCGGGCCGCTCCGGGCTGGACGGCTTCTTCGCCGCCCGCATGCGCAGAGCCGGCTAAGGGCCGATCTTGAAGCGCCGTCCGGCTTCTTGGGGCGAGGAGGCATGGAAAACAGGCTGAACGGCCCCACTGCCGCGGAATTCGCCTTCGCACAAGTTCTTGAATCATATAAACTTGTGCTTGGGTGAGGACGATCAGGAGGGGTTTTGGCAATCGCTGCCGGTAACACGACGCGTCTGTGGACGCTTGTCGCGAGGGAGTTCTGGCGCAAGACGCGCCGGCGCTTGCGCGCCGGGCCACTCTATCGCTGGCGCTACTCAGGCCGCACGCCGGAGCGCGTCCTGATCGCCCCACCGGACCTGCGGCTCGCCGATCCTCAGATCGCGCTCGAGATCTATTACGGCCGCTATCCGCTTTCGGGGCATCTGGTCGAGACCGGCGGCAAATCGCCCTTCCAGATCGACGTGCCCAATCCCGGCTGGCAAAAAACGCTGCATGGCTTTCGCTGGCTGCGCCATATGCGTGCCGCCGGTACCGAGCTCGCCGCCGCCAACGCGCGGGCGTTGGTTTCCGACTGGATTGCAATCCATGGCAGCCATATTTCCGGCGTCGCCTGGGAGCCCGGCACGACGGCCAAGCGTGTCATTGCCTGGCTGCAGCATTCCTCGATCGTGTTGCAGGGCGCCGAATTTCCGTTCTACCGCGCGTTCTTGAAATCGCTCGCCGTCCAGATCCGCTATCTGCGCGCCATGGTGCGCGAGATGCCGGACGGCAAGGACAGGCTGCGCGCCCGCATTGCGCTGGCCTTTGCCGCTTTGTCGCTGCCGGCGCCGGCCTCGGCGCTACGCGGTGCTACCCGCAATCTCGCCGAGGAGCTCGACCGCCAGATCCTGCCTGACGGCGGCCATATCTCGCGTAATCCGATGACCGTGCTTGAAATCCTCGCCGACCTTCTGCCGTTGCGCCAGACATACGCCAATCAGGCCGAGACGCCGCCGGCCGCCCTGATCGGCGCCATCGACCGGATGCTGCCGGCACTGCGCTTCTTTCGCCATCAGGACGGCAGCCTTGCCCGCTTCAACGGCATGGGCGCCACCATTCACGACCGTATCGCCAGCATCCTGCATCACGACGACACCGCCGGCGCACCGTTGCTGCACGCGCCGCATTCGGGTTATGAGCGCCTGTCGATGGGCGGTGTCACTGTGATCGCCGATACCGGCCCGCCGCCCCTCGTCGACGTATCCAATGCCGCTCACGCCGGATGCCTCGCCTTCGAATTGTCGTCGGGCCGCCAGCACTATATCGTCAACGCCGGAATAGACACTTATGGCGCCGCCGAGTTCCGGCCGCTTGCCCGCGCCACCGCCGCCCACTCGACCGCCACCATCAACGACACGTCGTCGGCGCGCTTCAATCACTCCTTGCGCGTCAACGACCTGCTCGGCACGCCTTTGATCGGCGGGCCGCAGCATGTGCCTTGCAAGCGCACCGACCAGAAGGGCAGCCAGGGCTTCATCGCCCGCCATGACGGCTATGTGGCGCGCTTCGGCTTCCTGCATGAGCGCGAGCTGAAATTATCGACCGACGGCAATGTGCTTGCCGGCAGGGACCGTTTCCTGCGCCCGGGCGGCGCTTCTATCCGCAACAATGGCCGTGACTTCGTCACGGTGCGTTTCCATGTCCATCCCGATATAAGCCTGCTCCAGGATGAGCATGACCGTCTGGTGCTGGCCGCCGACCATGCCGACACCTGGGTGTTTACCTCTACCGAAGTGGTGCCCGAGGTCGAGGAATCGATCTATTTCGCAGGGCTTGGCGGCCCGCGCCGCAGCCGCCAGATCGTGCTTGCGTTCAAGGCCTCGGAAATTTCCGAGGTCCACTGGCAATTGACGCGCACCATCATCGCCGGCCGTCCGGAAAAAGCTGAAGCCGGTGGCAACGGCAGACACTGATCAAGTCTTGCGGCTTGATTTCCGGGCCTCATATGCTACGGCCCGCGGACGCTCCCAACCAGAACTGGAAAGGCCGCCAGCCCATGGCCGTCGCCGCCAAGAACATTCCCGCGCCCGACCTTGTACCCATCCGTCGCGCGCTCCTTTCCGTCTTTGATAAGACCGGCCTGATCGATTTCGCCAGGGCGCTGGCTTCGGCCGGCGTCGAGCTAGTCTCGACCGGCGGCACCGCAAGGGCCCTTGCCGAGGCGGGCATGGCGGTGCGCGACGTGTCCGAGCTCACCGGCTTTCCCGAGATCATGGACGGCCGCGTCAAGACGCTGCACCCGTCGGTGCATGGCGCACTGCTTGGCGTGCGCGACGATCCCGAGCACGCCGCAGCGATGCGCGACCACGGCATCGAGCCGATCGATCTCGTCATCTCCAATCTCTATCCGTTCGAAGAGGTGCGTCGCTCCGGCGCCGACTACGCGGCGATCGTCGAGAACATCGACATCGGCGGCCCGGCGATGATCCGTGCCTCGGCCAAGAACCACGCCTATGTCGGCATCGTCACCGATCCCGATGACTATGCCTCGGTGCTCAACGCGCTGGAGATGAATTTCGGGTCGTTGTCGCTGGATTTCCGCAAGAAGCTGGCAGCCAAGGCCTTTGCCCGCACCGCCACCTACGATGCGGCAATCTCGGGATGGTTCGCCGAGGCGCTTGAGATCGAGCATCCGACATGGCGCGCCTTCGGCGGCAAGCTGCAGTCGGTGATGCGCTATGGCGAAAACCCGCATCAGGGCGCCGGCTTCTATGTCAACGGCGACAGGCGGCCGGGCGTCGCCACGGCGCGCCAGCTTCAGGGCAAGCAGCTTTCCTACAACAACATCAACGACACCGACGCTGCCTTCGAGCTGGTCGGCGAGTTCGACCCGTCGCGCTCCGCAGCAATTGCCATCATCAAGCACGCCAACCCGTGCGGCGTCGCTGAGGACGCTTCGCTGCAGGCGGCCTATGCCAAGGCGCTGGCCTGCGACCCGGTCTCGGCCTTCGGCGGCATCGTCGCCATGAACCGCATCCTCGATGCCGGAACCGCCGAAGAGATCGTCAAGACCTTTACCGAAGTGATCATCGCACCGGAGGCGTCCGAAGAAGCAGTCCGCATCATTGCCGCCAAGAAGAACCTACGCCTGCTGGTCACCGGCGGCCTGCCCGACCCGCGCGCGGCGGGCCTTGGCTTGAAATCGGTTGCCGGCGGTTTGCTGGTCCAGGGCCGCGACAACGCGGTGGTGGATGACCTCGAGCTGAAAGTGGTGACCAGGCGCGCTCCGACGCCGGCCGAATTGGCCGATCTGAAATTCGCTTTTCGCGTGGCAAAGCACGTCAAGTCGAACGCCATCGTCTATGCCAGGGATGGCGCTACAGTGGGCATCGGCGCCGGCCAGATGAGCCGGGTCGATTCCTCGCGCATCGCGGCGCGCAAGGCGCTCGACGCGGCCGAGGCTGCCGGCCTGACGGAGCCTTTGACCAGGGGCTCGGTCGTCGCCTCGGATGCCTTTTTCCCGTTCGCGGACGGGCTTTTGTCGGCAATCGAAGCCGGCGCCACCGCCGTCATCCAGCCCGGCGGCTCGATGCGCGACGACGATGTCATCGCCGCCGCCGACGCTCACGGCATTGCCATGGTCTTCACCGGAGTGAGGCATTTCCGGCATTGAACGCGTTACCCTCCCGCTGTGGGAGAAGGCAAGAGCAGCTCACTCCGCCGGCCGATCTGCCGGATAGGGCGTGCCGATCAGGATCGCCATGCCGGCGCCAAGGAACAGCACGATCGCCGCCATGCCGAGCCGCGCCGAGCCGCTGGCCAGGGTGATCGTGGCCACCATGAAGGGTGCGGCAAAACTGGTTGCCCGGCCGGCCAGCGCATAGATGCCGAAATAGCGGCCCGATTCGGCAGCGGAGACGCTGCGCGCCATGTAGGAGCGCGACGATGCCTGCACCGGGCCGAAAGCAAGCCCGATCAGCAGGCCGTAGAAAATGTAGGCTTTTTCCGCCGCCGTGCCGAACAATCCGCCACCATCCAGTCCGGGCATCACCCAGGCGCCGAACAGCGTATAGCCCGGTCCGGTCGAAACGATGCCGATCGTGGCAATGCTCAGCATGACCAGCGAAATCATCACTATGGTCTTGGAACCCAGCGCTGTGTCGAGGCGTGCGGCAACCAGGCAGCCGACGATGGCAACGACGTTGAGGATGATGCCGAACAGGCCGATCTCGGTAATCGACCAATGGAACATTGCCGCCGCAAACGTTCCGCCCAGCGCCAGCAGTGCATTGACGCCGTCCTGATAGATCATACGGGCGACGAGAAAGCGAAAAATGCCGCTGCGCTTGCGCACTTCGGCCAGCGTCGACTTCAGTTCCGACAGGCCTTCGCGCACCGCCGGCCCGATTGGAATGCCTTTGATCGCATCAGGCGTGAAGAAGAACATCGGCAGGATGAACAGGAAATACCAGCCCGCCGACAACGGCCCGGTAGCGCGCGCGTCCTCGCCGAGCCTGGGGTCGAGGCCGAAGATCGGGTCGAGCCCAACGACGGTCTTGCCGGTTTCAGGCGAGCCGGCCATGACGGTAACGACGAAGATCAGTGCGATCATGCCGCCGAGATAGCCGAGTCCCCAGGCCATGTTCGAGATCCTGCCGATGTCGCTCTTCGGCACCAGGCGGGGCATCATCGAATCATTGAACACGGTCGAGAATTCCGCCGCGACCGACGCCAGCGAGAACAACGCCACGACCAGAAAAAGATCAGAGCCGGGCGCGGCAAACCACAGCAGGGTGAGGCAGGTGATCTTGACCGCGGCGAAGAAGGCTATCCACGGTTTGCGTGGTCCGGTCTGATCGGCGATCGAGCCGAGGACCGGCGACAAAACGGCAATGACGAGGCCGGCGGCGGCAATGCCGTAGCCCCAGGCCGCTTGCCCGGTCTCCGGATTGCTGGCCATACGCGAGACGAAATAAGGACCGAAGATGAAGGTGGTAACGACCGTGAAAAACGGCTGTGCCGCCCAGTCGAACAGCATCCATCCCCAGATGCCGCGTCCCGATGCCCGCTGCACTGCCATCTCAGCCATGTCCCTCCGCTGGAGCTTGCTCCATGCCGATCGAATCGGAATGATGCTCCGTCTTCTTGTTGAGCACGATCTTGTCCAAAAGCCGATCGTCACTTTTTGGGATCATGGTCCGGCGCCCCCCAAAGCAGCGCGCCGTTTGCTCTATAGCGCGGTTCTTGCCGGCAATCCCGCGCGATATGGAAGACGTCTCACAGCTGCGTCAGATCACTCATCAGGCCGGATGCCACCGACAGCCGCGACACGGTGATGTCGCCGCCCTCGGTCAGAGCCTGCAACCGCTCGCGGATGCGTCCGACCCGTTCGCCGCCGGCCTCCAACCATGCCGTCACCGGATCCGCCGCCTCGGCATGGCCGGTCAGCGCCGCCACCGCGATGCCGCGCCTGGCCGCGCCGATCGTGTCGGTGGCGCGGGAAAGCGCCAGTTGATCGTAATAATCCGAGGGCGTGATCGAGCGCGCCGCATCTTCGACGCGCGGGATGCGGAAGACATCGCTGACTGCAAAAAACGCCTTGGCGGCAGCGACGATGCCGGCATTTGCCGTCCGCGCCGTCAGCGCTATGTCGGGGATGAGTTCCGCCACATCGGTCAACGCCAGTTGCTCGGCAAGGCTCTCGGGCGCGCCGCCCTTCGACAGGCTGTGCCGCCGCTCCTCGATCCGCTCGCGCGAGAAGGCCGGCAGCAGCGAAACGAGCTTCGGCTCCAGCGCCTTGCGCGCATCCTGCAACTCGGCAATCCGCTGCCCGAGCAGTGCAGTGTCGGCATCGTTCTTCAGGTACCAGCCGCTGGTCACATAGATCAGCCGGCTGACCGCCTGATAGAGGTCGAGCTGGATCTGTCCGTCGATCTGGTTGTCGAGCGCGTCGATCTGGCGATAGAGCGCCGGCAGTGCAAAGCCATCCCGCACCACGGCGAAGGTGCGCACGACATCGGCGGCACTGCGCCCGGTCGCTTCCTGCAGCCTGTTGACGAAGGACGGGCCGCCGCGATTGACCAGATCATTGGCGACGACACGGGCGATGATCTCGCGGCGCAGGCGATGGCCGTGGATTTCCGCCGCATATTTCTTTGCCATGCCGTCGGGAAAGTAACCCATCAGGTCGCGGTCGAAATGCGGATCGTCCGGCACGTCGCTGGCGACGATATCGGAAAACAGCACGATCTTGGCATAGGCAAGCAGCACGCCGAGCTCGGCCCGGGTGAGCGGCTCGCCGCGCGCTTCGCGCTCGGCAACAGCCGCCGGCGACGGCAGCGTCTCGACGGCACGGTCGAGCAGCCCGCGCGCCTCGAACGCCTCCATGAAGCGGCTCTGATGGGCAATGTCGGCAAGGCCGCGCTTGCGAGCAAGGGACAGCGCCAGCGTCTGCTGGTAATTGTTGGACAGCACCAGGGCGCTGACCTCGTCGGTCATCTCGGCCAGCAATTTGTTGCGCGACGGCCGCGTCAGCGATCCCTTTCGCATGGCGGAAGCCAGCGCGATCTTGATGTTGACCTCGACGTCTGAGCAGTTCACGCCGCCCGAATTGTCGATCGCATCTGAGTTGCAGCGGCCGCCATTCAATCCGAATTCGATGCGCGCCCGCTGCGTGACGCCGAGATTGGCGCCTTCACCGATGACCTTGGCACGCAGGTCGAGCGCGGTGATGCGGATCGCGTCATTGGCACGGTCGCCGACGTCCTGGTTGGTCTCGCCCGATGCCCTGACATAGGTGCCGATGCCGCCGAACCACAAAAGATCTGCCGGCGCCTTGAGGATGGCACTCATGATCTCGACCGGCGTGGCCGTTGTCTTGCCGAGGCCGATAGCTGCAGCCGCGGCGGCCGGCAAGGTGATCGACTTCTGGCTGCGCGAGACGATGATGCCGCCTTCGGACAGCTTCGTCTTGTCGTAATCCTGCCAGCTTGAGCGGGCGAGAGCGAACATACGCCGGCGCTCGGCCATCGAAGCCGCCATGTCGGGATCGGGATCGATGAAGATGTCGCGATGATCGAAGGCGGCGATCAGCCGGGTCTGCTCCGACAGCAGCATGCCGTTGCCGAACACGTCACCTGACATGTCGCCAACGCCGATGGCGGTGAACGGCGTGGTTTGGATGTCGCGGTTCATCTCGCGGAAATGCCGCTTGACCGCTTCCCAGGCGCCCTTGGCGGTGATGCCCATCTTCTTGTGGTCGTAGCCGGCCGAACCGCCGCTGGCGAAAGCGTCGTCGAGCCAGAAGCCGTGCCTTTCGCTGATGGCGTTGGCGATGTCCGAGAAGGTCGCCGTGCCCTTGTCCGCGGCGACGACGAAATACGGATCATCCTGATCGCGCCGCACGACGCCGGCTGGCGGGATGACGCCGTCCAGCCCGATATTGTCGGTGATCGACAACAGGCTGGAAACGTAATTCTTGTAGGCGGCCGTGCCGGCCTCGAAAATTGCGTCGCGCCCGGCGCTCATCGGCAGCTTTTTCGGGTAGAAGCCGCCCTTGGCGCCAACCGGCACGATCACCGCATTCTTGACCTGCTGTGCCTTGACCAGGCCGAGCACCTCGGTGCGATAGTCCTGCGCACGGTCCGACCAGCGCAGGCCGCCACGCGCGACCGGGCCGAAGCGCAGATGCACACCCTCGACCTCGGAGCCGTAGACGAAGATCTCCCGCCATGGCCGCGGCGCCGGCAGCCCGTCGACCGATTGCGAATCGAGCTTGATCGCCAGCGATTGGCCTTTCTGTTTCGTATCGGAAACGAAATGATTGGTGCGCAGCGAGGCTTCGATCAGGTTCAGATAACGGCGGATGATGGTGTCGTCGTCAATGTTGGGAACGTCTTCCAGCGCATCCGTGATCTTGGCTTTCAGATGTTTGGCCTGAACGACGCCTTCCGTCTCGGCCGTCGGGCTGAGGCGGGCGACAAACAGCGCATGCAGGCCGCGGGCGATCTCGGGATAACGGTTGAGTGCGGCGGCGATGAAATCCTGGCTCTGCGGGATGCCGGCCTGCTGCAGATAGCGGCCATAGGCGCGCAGGACGGTGATCTCGCCCGACCACAGGCCGGCGGTCTGGGCAAGGCCGTTATAGCCGTCATTGTCGACATCGCCGCGCCAGACGGAAAGGAACGCATCCTCGAACAGCGCGCCGCCATTGCCGAGGTCGATCGGCCTGCCGTAGCTGTTCTCGAGTTCCATGTCGTGGATGAAGACCATGCCGGGCTGATCACTATTGATCATGCCGGATTGAATGTCGCCGACCTCGAAAGTGCGCTCGCTGATGACGCGGAAACCGATGTTTTCCAGCACGGGCACGCGCCGCGACAGCGCCACCGGGCTGCCATGGTGATAGATCTTCAGCGCCGCCTGATGCGGCTTCTGGACGGTGTGACGGTAATAGTCGATGGCGATCGGATTTGACGCATCGAGCTTGGCGATGCGCCTGGCGTCGGCAAGCGCCACGGCCGGCGGAAAACTGTCGCGATAACTTTCCGAAAAACGCGAGGCGATGGCCGTGAGTCTCGCATCGGCGCCGGTCTCTGTCGCGGTCTCGCGCAGTGCATCGTCCCAGGTCCGTACGATGTCGCGGATCGCCGCCTCGATCGTCGCCTGCTCGACCTTCGGCGTCTTGCCGCCGGAGCGGCCGATGATGAAATGGACGCGCGCCAGCCCGCCTTCCGGGAAGGCCGGATAATAGGCCGACAGCCGGCCTTCGAAGACGGTCTTCAGATAGGTGCCGATCTTCTCGCGCACGACGCTGTCGTAGCGGTCGCGCGGCACGAAGACGAGCACGGAGACGAAGCGGTCGAACTGGTCGACACGCACCAATGCCCTGACGCGCGGTCGCTCGATCAAGCCCAGTATGGCTTCGGCATGCTTGCGCAGGATCGGCCCCGGAACCTGGAACAGCTCGTCGCGCGGATAGCTCTCCAGCACGTTGATCAAAGCTTTGCCGGAATGGTCGCTTGGATTGAAGCCGGATTTGGCAATGACGGTTTCCGCCTTCGAGCGCAGGTAGGGGATCTTCATCACCGAGCGCGTATAGGCAGTCGAGGTGAACAGGCCGACGATACGGAGCTCGCCTGAAAGCACGCCTTTGCCGGTGTAGGTCTTGACGCCAATGTAGTCGAGGTAGATGCGGCGGTGCACCGATGACTTGGCGTTGGCCTTGGTGACGATCAGCGGTTCCGGCCCATGCAGGAAGGCACGGATTTCCGGCGTCGTGCTCACCGCTTCGGTGCCGCGCCTGAGCACCAGCACGTCGGGATCGGAAAGGATGCCGAGGCCGGGCTTTTCGGCGCGCTCGAGCATGCCGCTCGTCTCGCCGCCGGTGTAGTTGAATTCGCGCATGCCGAGAAAGGTGAAATTGTCGTCGCGCAGCCATTCGAGGAAGGCGATCGCCTCGGTGACATGGGCCTTGTCGAGCGGCACTGGCGAGTAGCGGAATTCCGAGATCGCCTGGTCGAGGCGGGCAAGCATCGGCTTCCAGTCGGTGACGGCGGCTCGCACCTGGCCGAGCAGCTTCGTCAGGCGTGCGGCCAGGCCTTCGGCCTGCTCGGCCGAAAGGCGGCCGATATGGACATGGATGACGCTCAGTCGGTCATGGCTGTGGTCGCCCTTGGCATAACCGCCATCGCCGAGGATTTCCTCGACGCCGTTCTTGCCGTGCCTGACGACTATGACCGGATGGGTAACCAGCAGCGGCTCGCCGGCGCTTTCTGTAATCTCGCCGAGGACGGAATCGAACAGGAACGGCATGTTGTCGTTGACGACGGTGATCACCGTCATCGGCCGGCGCTGGCGGACGACACCGGAATCAACGTCTATAGCAACGACGCAGTCGTCCTTCTTGTGCCTGGCCACTGCGCGGCCGGCGAGTTCGGCAGCGCGTTCGAGATCGATGACGTCGTAGGCGGCGACATCTTCGGCCGGAGCTCGGGCCAGCAAGTAGTCGGCAAGCCTGCCGGGCTTTTCGCCACCCGCGGCTTCACCCCTCGTCACGCCGGCTTTTTTCAACCGGCTCGCTGACTTTACGCTGGCCATGAGTCCCTCCCGTCACATGTTTTTGCGGCTATGCTAACAGATGACGGGTATTTGGCGACAAAGGTTTGACGGCTTGCGACGAAATGTCGAAATTCACCGGCAGCCTGGCGAAAACGAGGAGAAATCCGCCATGACGGAGAAAATTACCGCGCTTGACCTGGCACCGGCGGAGCTGAGCGACGCGACCAAGGCCTATTTCGCCAAGTGCCGGGAGAAGCTCGGCCTCGTTCCCAATGTGCTGCTCGCCTATGCCTTCGACGAGAAGAAGCTGCGCGCTTTCACCGACATGTACAATGATTTGATGCTGGGTGAATCCGGCCTGTCGAAACTCGAGCGCGAGATGATCGCGGTGGCCGTCTCGTCGATCAACCATTGCTACTATTGCCTGGTCGCGCATGGCGCGGCGGTGCGCCAGCTTTCCGGCGACCCGGCCTTCGGCGAGATGATGGTGATGAATTTTCGCGCCGCCGAGCTGTCGGACAGGCAACGCGCCATGCTCGAATTCGCGGTGAAGCTGACCGGGCAGCCGGCAAAGATCGTCGAAGCGGACCGGGCGGCGCTGCGGCAAGTCGGCTTTTCCGACCGCGACATCTGGGACGTCGCCTCGACCGCGGCGTTCTTCAACATGTCGAACCGGCTGGCATCGGCAATCGACATGCGGCCGAACGATGAATACCATGCGATGGCGCGATAGGCACCGCCGTTGCGAGCCAACCACACATTATATTAGCTACTTCGCATTCTCGTTGCTTGTTTGCCGGTTTGGTCCGATGATCGGCATGCGGCATGACCGCATGCCGGTTCGATGCCGCCGATCAAAGGAGGAGAACATGGCGAAATTTCTCTACGTCTATCACGGCTCGGGCAAGATGCCGACCGAGGAGGCCGAACGGAAGGCAGCGATGGATGCCTGGAACGGCTGGTACGGCAAGCTTGGCTCAGCCGTGGTCGATGGTGGCAATCCAGTCGGCATGTCGAAGACCCTGCTGCCCGGCGGCAAGGTCGAGAACAATGGCGGTAGCAATCCGACCGCCGGTTACACCATCATCGAAGCGAAAGACATCGACGATGCCGTCGGCAAAGCCAAGGATTGTCCTATCCTGACGGACCCGGGTTTCAGCGTCGAGATTGCGCCGATAATCGAAATGGGTTGACGCGCCGGCTCAGGACCGCGCCGCGATAGCCGCCGCAGCGCCGGCCATGGTTCCGGCGCTGACGCGGTTGGCGATCTTCATCGCCCGCTTGCTTTTGAGCAGCTTGCGCGCCTGTGATGCGGCGAGCACCCAGGTCAAATCGATAGCGACCAGGACAACGGCCATGGTCGCGGTCAGCTCGACCCAGCCGATCATGCTGACCGAACCGAGGTCGATGATGGTCGGCAGCAGCGCCAGGTAGAACATCATGATCTTGGGATTGCCGAGCGTCACCGCCATGCCGGCAAAGAACAGTCTGACGGGCGAATCTTCGCGCGGCAGCGCGCCTTCCTTGGCCTCGACCGGCGCCGTCCACATCTTCCAGGCAAGCCAGCCGAGATAGGCGACGCCGACCCACTTCACGACGACAAAGGCAAAGTGGAACGTCTGCGCCACCACGGCGAGGCCAAACACCGCCAGGGACAGCCAGATCGCTTCGCCGATCCACATGGCAAGCAGGAACGGAAACACGTCGCGAAACCCTTTCGAGATGACCCGCGCCACAAGAGCGGCGATCGATGGGCCGGGCGAGCCGGCTGCAACAAGCAGGGCGCCGGCAAAAATCAGCAGCGACGTGAAATGCATGACGCGGTCTCGTTTGAAATGTTTGGGTCGTTCAACATAACCCAACTGTTCCGGCGACGGTAGCGTCTACCGAAAGAAGGCTTGTCGGCCAGGCACCTCACGGCTAGAGATGTCGTTCCGAAATCTTTTCCGAGCTTCACTTTGCCTACGTAACCGCCGGTCTCGTCAACTCCCCCAACACAGAGCAGGGCGTCGCAGTCGCGATGCCTGTTTTCACATCATGTGTTCCTCGGGTGGCGGTTCGAGACCGGTTTGGCACTGCTGAACCGCTGTCGCGCATAACCACCCGCGACACCTGATTTCCGACTGCCGCAGTCTCTCGCCACGCCGTGCCCGCAAGGGTTCTCGATATCGCCGATCTGACGAACTTCCCGACGGGAAGGGCTTTTCGGCATGCCTTCGATACTGCGTATCCGCTGGGCGATCACACCCAAGACCGCACCTCGACCTCACCTCAACTGCAATCGCTGCGGCGGCTTGAAAGCCTATCGCTGCAGCGGCAAATTCCGCGTCAATGCCAATGGCAAGCGCATTGACGCCTGGTTGATCTACCGCTGCATCGACTGCGACAATTCCTGGAATTTCGGCATTCTGGAGCGCTGCAGCCGCCGCGATATCGAACCGGCAATATTGCAGGCGCTCGAAAGCAACGATCCGGTCCTGGCGCGGCGCCATGCCTTCGATGTTGCCGCATTGCGAAGCAGGATCGGGCGCGTCGAGGCGTTTCCTGAAGCCGTCGTTCATAAGCAGGTGCTCGGGGACAGGCTGGAAAATACCAGCGCTCTCGAACTTCAGCTCTGGCTCGAAATGCCGACAACGCTGCGGCTCGACCGGTTGCTCGCCAACGAACTCGGTGTCTCGCGATCGCGGCTACAGGTTTGGGAAGAGAAGCGATTGCTGGTCATTGGTCCGGACGGGGGCAAAGCCTTGCGCAAGCCGGCTCGAACGGGAACGACGATCCGCGTCTATCTCGTCGGCGAGCCCGACCGGGAAGCCATGATCTCGGCTGCCGGCGGATGAAACAACGAGGGAAGGGAGCACACGAGTGCTCCCTTCCCTCGTTGTTGTAGACTACAAGAAAGAAACTTGCGCCGCGCCGACCACTTTCGCCGATTTCCCGAAACGCAATCCTAAGCTGTTTCCAAATCCTTGGCATTTTTCCTTCGCTGAAACGCGCCAAGGAATCGCAAGGGAAGAGTAAGCATCGATAGATTGGGATGTGCCTTGCGCATCATTTTCCATGCGTAACGGTCTGCCTGCCGTTCCTGATCAGGATCCTGTCCAGATTCGACATGCTGCAGCGCGTGGTGTCCTACCTCATGATAGAGCGTTTTCTCGATCATGAATCTCCGAACTACGTTCCCAATCCTGTGCTCGGACGGGCGTCGCCAGACAATCTCGATGACCGATACCGCCTGGAGGTAGGTACCGGCGAATTCGGGCTCGGGAGGTTCCGGGATTATGTAGATTCGCGAAATGCCAACCAGATCGGCTTCAGGTACATTTGCGAGCCAGCGGCCAACGTGCCGAGAGGCTTCAAAGCGACTGTCGAGCTTGCCATGCTCCAGAACAATGATGCCGCCGACCGAAGACCGCCGCCAGTCGTCCATTGTAAAGCGGACGATGCTGCGGAGCGCAGCTCGCATGAGGGGAGTTATCGGTCTTGCGAGCGAAGCCGACATATATCGTCGGGATGCGTCTTCGTTGATATCGTGCAGAGCAGTAGCGAGGCCCGCCACAAGCGTTGTGATTTCGTGATGAGAAACCTTGCCTAGATCGATCCTTGCAAGTTCGTGCTCGATCGCTGGCAATACTGCATTGCCAAATCCAACAAGATTCTTGTGAGCAACGAGCCTTCGCCGCATGTCATCTTGCATAAGGCTCCGGACGAAAGCCAGAACGGCATTTCCCACACCCGGTTCCCCAACTTTACCCACAGCTAAACTACCGTGACAAAGAAGGAGAGAGCGAAAATATCATGGTATTGCGACGACTCCGCTGTAGCCCCTGAAGAGACACTGAGCGGCCGGCGCCACATTCCTTCTGGCGACAAGCCGTGTCCGCTCAGCGGGAAGGAACGCGTGTTTCGCCCCTCCATTCCGCCCAGAATAAAAGCTCTTACGCCGCGCCGACCACTTTCGCCGACTTTTCAAAACGCTTGCGCTCGTTCGGATCGAGATAGAGCTTGCGCAGGCGGATGGTCTTCGGCGTCACTTCGACCAGCTCGTCGTCCTGGATCCAGGCCAGCGCGCGTTCCAGCGTCATGCGGATCGGCGGTGTCAGCTTCACCGCCTCGTCCTTGCCGGCGGCGCGGATGTTGGTCAGCTTCTTGCCCTTGAGCACGTTGACTTCGAGGTCGTTGTCCCTGGAATGGATGCCGATGATCATGCCCTGATAGACCTTGACGCCGGGGTCGATGACCATCGGGCCGCGGTCTTCCAGGTTCCACATGGCGTACGCCACCGATTCACCCTGTTCGTTGGAGATCAGCACGCCGTTGGTACGGCCCGGCAGCTCACCCTTGTAAGGTTCATAGGCATGGAACAGCCGGTTCATCACAGCGGTGCCGCGCGTGTCGGTCAACAGTTCCGACTGGTAGCCGATCAACCCGCGCGTCGGTGCGTGAAAGACGATGCGCTGGCGATTGCCGCCCGAAGGGCGAAGCTCGACCATCTCGGCCTTGCGCTCCGACATCTTCTGCACGACGACGCCGGCATGCTCCTCGTCGACGTCGATGACGACTTCCTCGACCGGTTCCAGTAATTCGCCGCTGTCGCCCTTCTGCATGACAACGCGCGGCCGCGACACGGCGATCTCAAAACCTTCGCGGCGCATCGTCTCGATCAGCACGGCCAGCTGCAATTCGCCGCGGCCGGAGACGAAGAACGAATCCTTATCCGGCGATTCCTCGATCTTCAGCGCGACATTGCCTTCGGCCTCGCGCAGCAGGCGGTCGCGGATGACGCGGCTGGTCACCTTGTCGCCTTCGGTGCCGGCCAGCGGGGAATCATTGACCAGGAACGACATCGTCACGGTCGGCGGATCGATCGGCTGCGCATGCAGCGGTTCCGTCACCGACGGGTCGCAGAAGGTGTCGGCGACGGTGCCCTTCGACAGGCCGGCAATAGCGACGATGTCGCCCGCCTGCGCCTCGTCGATGGGCTGGCGCTCGAGCCCGCGGAAAGCGAGGATCTTCGAAATGCGGCCGGTTTCGACCTGGGTGCCGTCATGGTGCAGCACCTTGACAGCCTGGTTGGATTTCAGCGTGCCGGATTCGATACGGCCGGTGATGATGCGGCCGAGGAACGGATTGGCTTCCAGGATGGTGCCGATCATGCGGAACGGGCCGGGATGAACGGTCGGCGCCGGCACGTGCTTGATGACGAGGTCGAACAGCGGCGCCAGAGCCTGGTCCTTCGGACCTTCGGGGTTTTCCGAGACCCAGCCGTCGCGGCCTGAACCATAAAGGATAGGGAAGTCGAGCTGCTCGTCGGTGGCGTCAAGTGCTGCAAAAAGATCGAACACCTCGTTGACCACTTCGACGTGACGGGCATCGGGCCGGTCGATCTTGTTGATGACGACGATCGGCTTCAGTCCAACCTTGAGCGCCTTGCCGACGACGAATTTGGTCTGCGGCATCGGCCCCTCGGCGGCGTCGACCAGCACGATGGCCGAATCCACCATCGACAGAATGCGCTCGACCTCGCCGCCGAAGTCGGCGTGGCCGGGCGTGTCGACGATGTTGATGCGGGTGTCCTTCCAGTCGACCGAGGTCGCCTTGGCCAGGATGGTGATGCCGCGTTCCTTTTCGAGGTCGTTCGAATCCATGGCGCGCTCGGCGACGCGCTGGTTGTCGCGGAACGAGCCGGACTGTTTCAGAAGCTGGTCGACAAGGGTGGTTTTTCCATGGTCGACGTGCGCGATGATCGCGATATTGCGGATTTTCATGTTTCGGTCTCGGGAGCGTTGCAGGCAGCAGGCCAAAAGGCGCTGCCTCTTTCGGTTGGGCGGCTCATACAGGGTTTTTCGCAATTGCGAAAGAGGAGGCGAGCCACCAAATAAAGTCACCAAATCTTAAATGTCTTGGTGTGAAGTGGAATTATTAACCAAGGCGGAACCTTTCATGGTCCGGACAGTTCGAATTTCATGATCGAGATAGGCATCAAACTCCGGCCGATTTTGGCATGTACCGCGCTCGCCGTCCTCCTCGCGGCCGGCGCGGCGCAGTCGGCGGCGTCGTTCAAGGAGACGCGGTCTGCTTTGCCGTCCGACAAGCCGTCGGCGGAGCAGCTTTTTGCCGATGCTCCCGATGGCGTCGATCCGGTGGTGACCGGGCCGGTCAGCGCCGCCTTCAAGCAGCGGCAGCAAAATGCCGGATGCGACAGCGCCGTCTGGCCCAACATTCCCGTCGTCTGCTATCCCGATTGATATACGTCCTACCCTCGGGCTGGCCCGAGGGTAGTGGCGCCGTCGCTCACGCCGACCGCACCGGATCGAGCGTGACCTTGTAGAGCTCGCTGTCGTCGCGATCCATCAGCCGCACCGTCAACTGCTCGGTGGCGCCATCGATTTCGACGAGCCCGAAGAACTGCAGGCCGGCCGAAGGCGCCAGGTTTTGACCCTGTTCGGCAGTTGGTGCCTTTATGAACTTCAGCTCCGGGCCGAATGTCATATCGAAACCATTAGGCCCGAACGTGCCGGAATGGATCGGACCCGAAACGAATTCCCAAAACGGATTGAAGTCCTGGAACTGTGCCTTGTCCGGATTGTAGTAATGCGCGGCTGTGTAATGCACGTCTGCGGTGAGCCAGACAGTGTTGCTGATACCCGCATTCTTTATATAGCGAAGAAGGTCGGCAATTTCCAGCTCACGCCCTTTGGCCGGGCCATTGTCGCCATTGCTGACCGCCTCGGCCCCTACCTTCTTGGTGCCGTCGTTCCAGACGACGAGGCCGAGCGGCATGTCGGCGGCGATGATTTTCCAGGTTGCGTTGGAATTCGCCAGTTCACGCTTCAACCACTTGATCTGCTGTTCACCGAGGATGCGCGATTGCGGCGTCATCGTCTCCTGCATATCCGGACCGTTGGGGCCGCGGTAGGAACGCATGTCGAGGAAGAACACGTCGAGCAGCGGACCATAGGCGATCTTGCGGTAGACGCGGCCGGGCTCCGACGGCTCGTAACGGATCGTCGTCATTTCGTGGAAGGCGCGCGCCGCACGTGCCGCCAGCACATGGATGGATTTTTCAGTGTAGCGATCGTCGGCGCTCAGGTCCTTCGAGTCCGACCAGTTGTTCAGCACCTCGTGGTCATCCCACTGATAGAAGGTCGGACAGATGGCGCTGAGCGCCAGCACATGCCTGTCCATCATGTTGTATTTCCACTGCGCCCGGTATTCGTCCAGCGTCTCGGCAACCTTGCGCTTCTCATCGATCAGCACTTTGTTTTTCCACTTGCCGCCGTTGGGCAGGTCGACCTCGTCCTTCATCGCACCATCGGCATAGATCGTATCGCCCGAATGCAGGAAGAAGTCGGGCGTGTGCTTGGCAATGGTGGCGTAGGTCTTCATGCCGGTCTCGTCGATGCCCCAGCCTTGGCCGGCGGTGTCGCCCGACCAGGCAAAGCGAATGTCGCGTTTCGAGGCAGGTGCCGTGCGGAAGCGGCCGACGACCGGCTCGGAAACTGCGTTGATGTCGGCAAGATCGGCCGCGACCAGGCGGTAGAAGATGTCCTGGTCGGAGGCGAGATCGGTAAGCAGCCGCTTCACCGTATAATCGCTGGCCGGCGAGCTATCGAGCGACGCCAGGCGGACGGCATTGGTGAAGCTTTCGGTCGGCGACACCTCGAACATGACGCGCGACGGCCGGTTGGTGCGTGTCCAGACCATGCCGCTGGTGGCGTCGACGTCGCCGGACTGGATGCCATGGGTGAAAGCCGGGCGCTGATTGGCGCGCGAGTAATAGGGAAGGGCGAGGCCCGAGGCGCCGACCAGGCCAACGGCGCTGGCCGACGTGACGAAAGCGCGCCGCGTCATCGAAATCTGGTTCATGGCTGTCTCCTGGATGGCATTGAACGTCGCCGCCAAGCTCCAGCTTCAATGTTTCAGGCACATTTCGAAACGATGAAGGTTTGATAACAGTGAACAGGCAGGCGAATCTCCCTCCTTGAGGGGGAGATGTCGCCGAAGGCGACAGAAGGGGGTCGTCTCGCGCGGAGCGCCGGCCTCCTGCATCGGCGATAAGGGGCCGAGCCCAGTCGGACCGACCCCCTCTGGCCGCTTCGCGGCCATCTCCCCCTCAAGGGGGGAGATTAGCACGGCCGATTGCGCCCTACGCCGCCTGCGGTTCCGGATCAAAGGCCGGGCGGCTGGTGTTGATCAGCAGCGAGATGCAGGCGGCGGCTATTGCCGTCATACCGGCGATCAGGAAGGCAAGCTCGTAATTGCCTTGCAGCTCGCGCATGGTGCCGCCGAAGAAGGCCGCTGTCGCGGCGCCAACCTGATGGCCTGCGACGATCCAGCCGAAGACGATCGGCCCGCTGCGGTCGCCGAACGCCTCGTTGGAAAGCCTGAGCGTCGGCGGCACCGTGGCGATCCAGTCCAGTCCGTAAAACACGGCGAAGATGATCAGGCTGGTCGCCGAGAAGCCGGAATAGGGCAAATAGATCAGCGACAGGCCGCGAATACCGTAATAGACGCCGAGCAGCTTGCGCGGGTCGAAACGGTCGGTGAGCCAGCCCGACAGCGTCGTGCCGATAAGATCGAAGATGCCCATCATCGAGAGCAGGCCTGCAGCCTGCACTTCGCCAATGCCCATATCGCCGCAAAAGGCGATCAGGTGAGTGCCGACCAACCCGTTGGTGGTGAAGCCGCAGACGAAGAAAGTGGCGAACAGATACCAGAACACGCGCGTGCCGGCAGCGCGGCGCAGCGTGCTCAGCGTGTGCGAAAGGAAATTGCCTTGCGAGGCTGGCGGCACCGGCGGCACGTCGTCGGCATCGGCGCCATAGCGGACCATGCCGATCGACGCCGGGCGCTCCGGCACCAGCATATAGACCAGCGGCACCAGGCAGGCGGTGGCCACGGCAATGGCGATGGCGACCGGCTTCCAGCCGCCCGACTGGGCGAGCGAGGCGAGCAGCGGCAGGAAGACCAGCAGCCCGGTGGCACTGGACGCCGACATCAGTCCCATCACCAAGCCGCGATTGGTCTTGAACCAGCGGTTGACGATGGTCGCGCCGAGCACGGTGGCGACGGCGCCCGAGCTGACGCCGGAAAACACGCCCCAGGTGAGGAGCAGATGCCACGGTTTGGTCATCAACAGGCTGAGCGCGGTCGATCCCGACATCAACAGCAGCGCGGCAAGCAAGGTGCGGCGCAGCCCGATCCGCTCCATCAGCGCCGCGGCAAACGGCCCGGTCAGGCCATAGAGGAAGATGCCGGTGGCCGCCGCCAGCGACACCACGTCGCGCCGCCAGCCGAAACTGTTCTCCAGCGGCAGCATCATGACTGCCGGCGCCGAACGCAGGCCCGCTGCGATCAGCAGGCAGAGGAAGATGATGGCGACCACGACGAAAGCGTAGCGCTGGCCAAACGGGCGGGATTGAGCTATCATGTTACTGACCGGTACGTTGCGGGAGCGCGAAACATACGTACCGACCGGTAACATTGTCAACCAGCTAACCGGCAGACCAGGCATGAAAAGCATTGAACCAACGATCAAGGCGAATGACGCACCCCCGCCTCGCGCCGCCGAACGGATTCTCCAGGTGGCGCGAGACCTGTTCTACCGGCAAGGCATCAGGGCGATCGGCGTCGACGAGATCGTGCGGCGTGCCGGCGTCACCAAGCCCAGCCTCTACCGCAGCTTTCCGTCCAAGGATGAGCTGGCCGCATCCTACCTCCGGCACTATGACCTCGAATTCTGGGAGCGTTTCGACGAGGCGGTGGATGCCTATCCCGGCGATCCGCGCGCGCAGATCGTCGCTTTCCTGACCCGCGTCGGCAAGCGCACGCAAAAGCCCGACTATCGCGGCTGCGGCATGACCAATGCCGCGGTCGAATATCCCGAACCTGGCCATCCGGCCCGCGTCGTGAGTGAGGCCAACAAGCAGGAATTGCGCCGGCGCTTGCGTGCCATGGCGGCGGCGATGGGCGCCGGCGACGCCGAGACGCTGGGCGACGGGCTGCTGCTGCTGATCGAGGGCGCCTATATTAGCGGCCAGCTGTTCGGTGCCGGCGGACCGGCGCAGTCGGTGGCCCGCAACGCCGATCTTCTGATAGAGGCAAGTTTGAAGAAATAGTGTTCCGTTTTACCAGACCACTGTGCGCAGCCTGACTTCCTCTAGGCTGCTGCTAAATTTGACGGTACGCTGCGCCCCCCAACTGAGTTGTTCCGCCATGCGCGCTCTCTTGATCCCGCTTGCCCTCGCCGGTTTCTGCCAGGCGGCCCGGGCCGGCGACATATCCAGCGTCTATACCGATCTCGATTGGGAGAAGGACTGCGTCACCTATGCCCAAGCGGAAGAAGGCGACGGGGACTGGGCCGATCTCGCCTGTTCGGGCTACCGCGGTTACCCGGTGCTGGTTTCCTACGACGATGCGCGGGAATCGCTGTTCTACGGCTTTCCACCTGGCGATATGACCACGGTCTGGGAAAGCTTTTCCGGCCTCAATTCGGCTGGACCCAAAGTCGAATGGCGGATCGAAACCAACGGCAAAACTGCCATTCCCTTCGCCGTCATTCATCGTCGCTCGATCAGCGATACCGAGGGCGAGAACAAGTCGACGGAAGTGCTGATCGTCGCCAAGGTTGCCCAGCCTGACGCCCACGAAGGCTGCACGATCGGCCTTGTGCTCGCCACCGGCAATCCCGCCGCCAACGATCAGGCGCGCAAGCTTGCCGACGAGAAGGCACGCACCTTCGCCTGCGGCAAGGACAAGCGTGAGGTGCTTGGCGACGCGCCCGCTTTCGGCCGCGTCGACAACTGATTATTTTGCGCCCGACAATTACTTGCGCCTGGCCCGCTCGATTGCCTCGACGATCATCTTCTTGGCATAGGCCGCATCGTACCAGCCTTCGATCTTGACCCATTTGCCGGGTTCGAGATCCTTGTAGTGCTCGAAAAAGTGCTGCACTTGCTGGCGGGTGATGTCGGGCAATTGCGTGTATTCGTGGACGTCCTCGTAACGCAAGGTCAGCTTGGGTGAAGGCACCGCGATCACCTTCTCGTCCTGGCCCGCATTGTCCTCCATCACCAGCACGCCGATCGGCCGCACATTGATGACGCAGCCTGGCACCAGCGCGCGCGTGTTGCAGACTAGCACGTCGATCGGGTCGCCGTCGCCCGACAGCGTATGCGGTACGAAACCGTAATTGCCGGGATAACGCATCGACGTGTGCAGAAAGCGGTCGACGAACAGGGTGCCGGCTTCCTTGTCCATCTCGTACTTGATCGGCTCGCCGCCAATCGGCACCTCGATTATGACGTTGACGTCCTCGGGCGGGTTCTTTCCGCTGGCAATCGCTTCGATACGCATCGCTTTATCCCTCTCTCGATTGGAGATCGATAGCGGGCGACGGCGAATGGTGCAATGCGGCGAATGGTACGGGGAGATCGTCCGAACCGAAAACCGGCCGGATCATGCGCTGGCCGTCATTCCCAGACGAAAGCGACCTTCTTCAGCGCCTTCTGCTCGAATATCTCGACGCCTTCGGCAACATCGCGGCCACCGGCGCCGGCATAGAAGGCAAGTGCGTTCTGATTGTCTTCCAGCGCCCAGACCACCATGCCTTTCAGGCCATGGTCGGCCAGCCGTGCCCGCGCGGCCGAGAACAGCCGGCTGCCGAGCCCGATGCCTTGATATTCCGGCCGCAGGTAAAGTTCGTAGATCTCGCCCTGCTGCCTGAGTTCGCGGGCGCGGTTCTTGCCGATCGTCGCATAGCCGGCAATTTTGCCGCCGATTTCGACGACCAGGACGGTGGCAGCGCGGCGAATGGCATTCGCCCACCAGTCGGCGCCGCGGCGGTTGATCATCGATGTCAGCGTGCGGTGCGGGATGATGCCCGAATAGGCGCCGCGCCAGGCCTCGAGATGCACGTCGGCGATGGCGGCTGCATCGCGCGGTTCGGCTTTCCTGATGTCGATGCTCAGCGTATTCATGATTGGTTAACCATAAACCCGCTGCGCCCGATTGCAAGAGTCCGGTCAACCGCCGCGATGCTTTCACACAGCCGGACGGTGCGTCCTTGAGACGCTGCGAAACCGCCTTTGGCGAGATCAAATCTCGACCAGATGGTCGTCCAGTTCGTTGCTGTCGCCGGTCGAGACCGGAAAATGCTCGGCCAGTACCGCACCGACTGCTTGGATCGCCTTGACGAACCCCTCGGCAAGCCGATCGTCGCCGGCATGCGCCGTAAGGTCGCGGACGACACCGTCCCAGACATGCTGGCCGACACAAGAATCGATCCCGCTGTCGGCGACCACCTCGGCGTAGCGCTCGGCAATCGAGACGAACACCAGCACGCCAGTGCGCGCCGTGGTGCGGTGGACGTTGCGGGCGAGGAACTGCTTCATCGCATTGGCGTGGGCGGCCTGGTAGCGCAGCCGCCTCGGCACCAAATGGATGCGCAATGCCGGCAATGCCCACAACAGGATGAGCACACTGGCAAGCGCCAGAAGCTCGGCGATGACGAAATGCGGCAAGCGGATCGACAGCCACCAGGCTTCCAGCCCATAACCGACGGCGAGGCTGACGACGAGCATGCCGAGCATCGCCATGAAAGCGGCCGGAAAGAAATAGCCGTCGCTGGCATGCGCCACGACGCAGTAGATCTCGCCGTCGGTCTTTGATTCGGCAGCGCGGATCGCATCGGCGATGCGCTCATGATCCTCGGGGCTGATCGGTCGTGTTGCCATGATTGATGTCTCACCAGCTTCCTGAAGAACCGCCGCCGCCGGACGAACCGCCGCCGCCTGAAAACCCGCCGCCGGAACTTCCGGACGACCAACTGCTGCCGGAACTTCCAGACGACCAGCCACTGCCGGACGAGGTCCCCGACGTCCAGCCACCGCCACCGGAGGATGACGAAGCTGGCCCACGGCCGTAGCGAAACGTCATGCCCAGCCACTTGTACACGCCCGGCGACAGTTTCGTGCCGAAGATCGGCGGCAGGAACGCCATTGCCAAGCCGCCGAAGAACATCGTCGCCCACAGGACAATGAACAGCATGAAGATGGGATCGACAGGATTGTCATTCGCCGGATTGCGCTTGCCGCGCGCCTCCAGTTCTTCGGGATTGCCTTCCAGCACCATGATCATGTCGTCGACGGCCTTGCTGATGCCGCCGGAGAAATCGCCGGCACGGAAGGCCGGCACCATGTCGTTTTCGATGATCAGCTTGGTGTGCAGGTCGGTCAGCGTGCCTTCCAGCCCATAGCCGACCTCGATGCGCATCTTGCGGTCGTTCGGCGCCACCAGAAGCAGGACGCCGTTGTTCTCCTTCGCCTGGCCGAGTTTCCAGGCGCGGAACAGCCGGTTGGCGTAAGGCTCGATCTCCTCGCCGTCGAGGCTGGGGATGGTCGCGACGACGATCTGGTCGGACCCTTTCGTCTCGAACTCGGCAAGCTTCTGCGTCAGCGCCGCCTCGGTCGCGGCATCGATGATGCCGGCATTGTCGACGACCCGTCCGGTCAGCGCCGGCAGTGCGGCGGCGAAGGCCGCGAAGCCGACCAGCAGCACCGCCATGGCGAACAGCGCGGTGCCGATCATTTTGATGAAACGGCCGGATTCCACCGGGCTGATGGCGTGTCTTGTCATCTCGTCACCAACTTCCCGAGGAGCCGCCGCCGCCGGACGAACCGCCGCCGCCGGAAAACCCGCCACCGCTTGAACCCGACGACCATCCCCCGCCGGAACCTCCCGACCAGCCGCCGGACGACCGCCGGTTTGGCTCGAAGGTCATGCCCAGCCAGCGATAGCGGCCGGGACCGATCTTCTGGCCGAAGATCGGCGGCAGGATGGAGGCTGCGAGGCCGCCGAAAAAGATGATTGCCCAGATGGCTATGAAGATCGTGAAGAACAGATCGTCGCTGTTGAACGGCGGCTGCTGGTTGCGTTCGCCGCGCGCCTCCAGTTCTTCGGGATTGCCTTCCAGCACCATGATCATGTCGTCGACGGCCTTGCTGATGCCGCCTGAGAAATCGCCGGCACGGAAGGCCGGCACCATGTCGTTTTCGATAATCAGCTTGGTGTGCAGGTCGGTCAGCGTGCCTTCCAGCCCATAGCCGACCTCGATGCGCATCTTGCGGTCGTTCGGCGCCACCAGAAGCAGGACGCCGTTGTTCTCCTTCGCCTGGCCCAGTTTCCAGGCGCGGAACAGCCGGTTGGCGTAAGGCTCGATCTCCTCGCCGTCGAGGCTGGGGATGGTCGCGACGACGATCTGGTCGGAGCCTTTGGTCTCGAACGCGGCAAGCTTCTGCGTCAGCGCCGCCTCGGTCGCGGCATCGATGATGCCTGCATTGTCGACGACCCGTCCGGTGAGGGTTGGCAGGTCGGCGGCGAAGGCGATGAGAGGGAGGAGGAGAAGGCTTTGGAAGACGAGCAGGAAGGCCAGGCTGGCGTTCTGTCGCGCCCCCCTCTGTCCTGCCGGACATCTCCCCCTCAAGGGGGGAGATCGGCTGTCACGGCTGTTTTCGCCAATCTCCAACGTTGCAGGATGGGCGGTGAGGCCAAAGCTGCCAATCTCCCCCCTTGAGGGGGAGATGTCCGGCAGGACAGAGGGGGGCGCGACGGAATACAAGGCCAACAGGCCCAGGCTCAACAGGCGCCGTTCACCCGCCTTGCGTGGTGTTGGTGCCGAAATCGACCTTCGGCGGCTGCATCTTATCCTCCTCGATGGTGAAATTCGCAAACGGCTGGTTGCCGCGGAACCACAAGGTCGCCCAGATCACCGACGGGAAGGTCCTCAGCGTCAGATTGTACTCTCTCACTGCCTGGATATAGTCGCGGCGGGCGACCGTGATCCGGTTCTCGGTGCCTTCGAGTTGTGCTTGCAGCGCCAGAAAGTTCTGGTTGGCCTTGAGATCGGGATAGTTCTCCACCACCGCCAGCAGGCGCGACAGCGCGCTGGTCAGGCCGGCCTGGCTGTCCTGGAATTTCTTGAAGGCTTCCGGATTGTTCAGCGTTTCCGGCGTCACGGTCACCTGCGTCGCCTTGGCGCGTGCTTCGACCACGGCATCGAGCGTGTCCTTCTCGTGCGCGGCGTAGCCCTTGACCGTGTTGACCAGATTGGGGATGAGATCGGCGCGGCGCTGGTATTGATTCAACACCTCGCTCCATGCGGCCTTGGCGTTTTCCTCAGCCGTCGGAATGGTGTTGTAGCCGCAGCCGGCAAGCAGCGGCAGCATGACGGCCATGACCAGGAACGTAGCTAGATTACGAAAGATTGGCGGCGAAGAAAGGCGCTGGGCAAGCATGATAAGTCCCCTCGATAGCATTGGCAGGCGAAGCATTAGCACAATCCTTGCGTAAGAAAATGACTTCGGCCGAGAAGTGTTACTGGTTTCTGCCATTCGCCGTCGGGCCCTGTGACAGACGAGGCGAACGGGTTAAGCTCAGCATAAAACGGGACATCACCATGGCGAAACGCCACGACAGCGACGCGGAATCGCGCCGCATCATCGAACGGGTGGCGCGCGAGACCGACCCGGGGGGCACCTCGTTCCTTGCACGAACCACTAAAGGCGCGCGCGACCACGTCACCGCGGCCGATGCCGACCGGTCGGACCCGATCGAATATTGGGGCACCCGCATCGGTCGGGCAGCGGGCTTGCTTATTGCCATCGGCCTGTTGATCTGGCTCGTGCTTTTCGTCACCAGGGGCAGTTAGGAAAATCAATGAGTGCCGAAAAAACCGACGCGCCGCGCGCGGTCATCGTCGTCTCCAGCCATGTCGCCCGTGGCTCGGTCGGCAACCGTGCCGCTGTCTTTGCGCTGGAGACGCTCGGCTTTCCGGTTTGGGCGGTGCCGACTGTCATCCTGCCCTGGCATCCGGGCCATGGCCGGGCCACCCGCATCGTGCCGCCGCTGGACCAGTTCAAGGCGCTGATGGCCGACCTCGAGCGCGCGCCGTGGCTGGGCGAGGTCGGCGCCGTGCTGTCCGGCTATCTCGGCGAGGCTGGCCAGGCCGAAGCCGTCGCTTCGCTGGTCGGCGCGGTCAAGGCGAAGACGCCGGACGCCCTCTATATCTGCGATCCGGTGATGGGCGATTCGGGCGGGCTCTACGTACCTGAGCCGACCGCAATCGCCATGCGCGACCGGCTGATGCCGATCGCCGATATCGCCACGCCCAACCGCTACGAGCTGGAATGGATGGCCGGAGCGCCGCTGCCCGACTTGAAATCGGCAATGGCTGCAGCCCTGCAGGCCGGCCCACCGGCCATGCTGGTCACATCGGCGCCGGCGATGATGGCCGGCGGCACCGGCAATTTACTGCTCGCCGGCAGAGAGGCACTGCTTGCCGAACACCGGCTCATCGACAAGCCGCCGAATGGGCTCGGCGACCTAACGGCGGCCGTCTACCTGGCGCGGATCCTGTCCGGCCAGCCGGCCGCCAAGGCGCTGCAATCGACCACGGCGGCGGTCTACGAGATCCTGGCGCGGACCGCCAAGCGCGGCGGCGACGAGTTGCAGCTCGAGACCGATGCCCAGAGCCTGTCGCACCCGATGGCGATGGTGCAGCTTCGCCATCTCCTGCATCCGGAACGGGACCGCCGGGCGTGAAGCAGGCCGAAGACGCCGTGCCCCAGGATGATGCGCCCAAGGATGTTGCGCCAGACGATGTTATGCCCTGGGATGTTGTGCTTGTCGGCGTCGACGGTTGCAAGGCCGGCTGGATAGCCGTCCGCCGCGATCCCGGTGCGGCACCGTCGACAGCCGTTTTCCCAAGCTTCGCGGCGTTGCTCGACCGACTGCCCGCCGACTCGTTGGTAGCGGTCGATATGCCAATCGGCCTGCCCGATTTCTCCCAAAGAGGCGGTCGCGGCCCGGAGGCGCTGGTGCGGCCGCTGCTTGGGGCCCGGCAGTCCAGTGTCTTTGCCATCCCCTCCCGCGCCGCGCTCTACGCGGAGATCGAAGCCTTCACCACGGTCGACGCCTGGTACGCCGCACACCGCAAGACAAGTGAGGTAGCCAAGACGACCTCAGATCCGCCGCGCGGTGTCTCGATCCAGGCCTTCGGCATCTTCGCCAAGATCCGTGAGATCGATTCGCTGCTGATCGCGCGCCCCGAACTACGCAGCCGCGTGTTCGAATCGCATCCGGAAGTTGCCTTCTGCAAACTGAACGGCGACCGGGCGATGCGCCTGCCAAAGAAGATCAGGGGCAACATCAATCCGGCCGGCATGGCCGAACGCAAGGCGCTGCTTGCCCGGCATGGTTATAGCCAGGATTTTCTCGACCAGACGCCGCCGCGCGGCGCGGCCGCCGACGATTTCCTCGATGCTGCGGCGATGATGGTGGTTGCCGGACGCATCGTCAGAGGCGAGGCAATGCCGTTTCCGGATCCGCCGCTCGCCGATCGTTTCGGCATTCCGGTCGCCATTTGGGCCTGAGGACCGGGGGCGTCAGGAGCGTGATCTGAGCGCCTCGTTGAGTGCCCACATATCCTTCTCCTCGGGCGCGGTCTCCAATCCGAGCACGGGAACTTGCTTACGCAAATGGTCGTGGTGGGTGCGCACGCCATATTCGAGATCGGAGAGGTAAAAACCTCCGAAGGCTTCGGACAGCATGGATTCGTTGGACCATATCGAAAGCTGTACATCCTCGGCCAGCGTGTCGCGGTCGATGCGGTAGGATAGGTAGCGGGCTGCCGCCTGTTCCCTGGTCTCGTCGCGATAGCGGTAGATGGCGCCGCGCAGCAGCGTCTCACCCGTCGACAGCGGAAATTCCTGATAGAACTGCACCGATTCCGGCATGATCGACAGCACGTTGTTCGGGAAGATGCCGTAGTAGATCCAGGCCTTGCGCAGGTGTTCCGGCAGGTGCTTCGCCTCGGGTGCGAGCTTGATGTACTGCGCGACGCTCCAGCGCCGTCCGGCATGCGGATTGTAGGTGGCGAACGAGCGCGACACGCCGTTGACGAACGGCTCGTCGAAATAGGTCGCACCGTAAAGGTCCTGCAGCGCCGGATGCGCCATGGCGACGTGGTAGCCTTCATTGTCGACATCGCGCACCGACTTCCAGTTGACCGGCGTCTTTTGGGTCCAGATGCCCCAGGACGGCACCATCTCGGCGACGCCGTAATGGGCAATCTCGGCTTCGATCGGCTTCAACAGCTCGGCCACGGATGGCTGCGGCCCACCCTTGCGGAAACGGATGAAGATGAAGCCCATCCAGATTTCGAGCTCGAGCGGCATCAGGCCGAATTCGGTCTTGTCGAGGTCGGGGAAGGAACGGGGGCGGGCAGCACCGCGCAGCGTGCCGTCGAGATTGTAGACCCAGCCATGAAAGGGGCAGACCAGCGCATTCTTGCAAGTGCCCCGGCTGTCGGCAACGACGCGACTGCCGCGGTGGCGGCACATATTGTTGAAGGCGCGCACAACGCCATCCTTGCCGCGCACGATCAGCGCCCGCTCGCCGACCACATCCATCGTCAGATAGTCGCCGGCGTTCGGCACGTCGCAGACATGGCCGGCGATCTGCCAATGGTTGCGGAAGACGTGCTCTTTCTCGAGTTCGAGCAAGGCGTCGGAATGATAGCTCCAGCCCGGCAGCCCCCGCCGATCCCAATCGTTGGGGATTGCCACGTCACGCAGATGCGGGTTCATAAAAGGCTCTTTATTTATTGAATGATCGTTCAATAAAAGCATATTTTCCGTTGAAATGCAATGGCTTGGGAAAATGGGACGAATTCTCGACGGGAAATCGAGCGGGATTCGAGAGCCCAGTCCGAACGATCGAAGCCGGGAAAATCCCGGGAATTCCAGACGTTAATCCCTTAACACTTGTTAAGCGCCCGACGCTCCGTGGGCCTGGAAGGCGACGTGGATCTGGTGCCGTGGGTAGCGGAAAACGAGCACAGAATGCCACCGGTGCTGCCAGCTACGCCGGATCGGTTTGCCCGGGAATGGCCGCGGGCTTGGGTTTCATGCCGGTTACACAATCGTTAATCCATCATCGTTGGCCGGTTACAAGGTGCGATTAAGTTCGTTTCAACAGGGAAAAGAAGAAGACCGAAGGAAACGACGATGCGTACGAAAATCCAGATCACCGATACCGACCTTCGCCAGCAAGGTCCCCAGCGTAACGACCGACGCCCGAAGCTGGCGCTGCGCCAGCGCGCCAGTGATCATCCGATGGCGATGTTCATGCTGCTGGCGGCTGCCGCATTTGCCGGCATGGCGTTGACGCCGACCGTCGGTCCGGCCTTCGCCTCACTGAACCCGCCGGCCAACCTCATCGATGGCGCGACAACCACCACCAAGACGGCGCGCCTGCCGATGCCGGAGATCGATTTTGCCTGCAAGGGGCAGGCCTGGGGCGCCGAGAGCCTGGATTGCCTGCGCGTCATCGCTGCCCAGTCGGGCAAGGCACGACCGGTCCGCATGATCGCCAACGCCGCCCCGCTGGCCGATACGCCGAACGTTTTTTGATTTTTTTGCGAGCGCCCTCCAGCACTCCAGTCAGGCTCCCGCCGCAATGTCGGCCGGGAGCCTTTTTCTTCCGGGAGAGATCGCGGAGTTAGCCGCCCAGAGCGGCCTGCTCGGCAATGACCGAGAGCACGCCGCGCACGTCCAGGGTGCTGAACGGTTTTTCGAGGATCGGCGGCCGCTGCTGCGCCGGCAGCGCTTCGATCTCGCCTTTCGCGCCGATCAGATCGCCGGTGACAAGCACGAAGCGCCGCGCCAGACCCGGCATTTCGGCGAGTAGCTCGCGATAGGCGGCTATGCCGCTGGTGCCGGGCATGCGCAAATCGGAAAACACGATGTCCGGCGGCACATGGCCGCTCAGCGTCGCGGCGGCCGAGACCCAGGCCGGCACGACCCGCGACTTGATGCCCATCAGCTCCAGAATATCGGACAGCGACGCGGCGACATCCGGCTCATCGTCTATGATCAGCGCGTGACGCAAGCCGCTCGACCGCGACGGAGCTTCGCCGGCGGCGGCCGCGCCGGCCGCGATCGCCGGCAGCTGCACGACAAAACGCACACCTCTCGGCGAAACCTCCTCGAACCAGATATTGCCATTGTGCCGCTCGATGATCGATTTCGAGATCGACAGGCCGATGCCGGTACCGACACCGACCGGCTTGGTGGTGAAATAGGATTCGAATATGCGTGAGCGTATCGCTTCCGGCACGCCTGGCCCGTTGTCCTCGACCGAGAATCCGGGATTGCCGCGGTCACTGCGAAACGTCCGGACCTTGATCCGGCGGTCGCCGGCAACGCCGGCCAAGGAGTGCTGGCTGTTGATGAGGAAGTTGGCGGCCACCTGCGTCACGTGGTCGGCATCGGCCATGGCCAGCAGCGGGCCGCTGGCGAAATCGGTGTCGATGATGATGCCGCTCGACCGTGCACCATAGGCGGTCACTTCGAGTGCGGCGCGGATCACCTGGTTGAGGTCGGTTTCGGCTTGTGCGGCCGGGTGCAGGCGGACCATCGACAGGAAGCTCTTGACGATACGGCCGCAGCGCTCGGCAGCGGCGCGCACCTTTTCGGCGCGCACCTTGGTCTGGGGATCGGCGGCGAATTCGTGCAGCAGCGTCGACTGGGCGACAACCACGGCCAGCGGATTGTTGAGCTCGTGCGAAACGCCGGCAAGCAGCGAGCCCATTGCCGCCATCTTCTCGTTCTGGTGCAGTTTTTCGCGCTGGCGGTTGATTTCCTCCTCGGCCCGCAACTTGTCGCGCAGGTCGCGGATGGAGCCGAAGATCAGCTGGCGATCGGCGACCCGCATCTCGGTTGCCGTCAGCTCGATCGGAAAAACCTCGCCGGCGGCATTCTGGGTGACCGTTTCAAGCCGTTGGCCGACCATCGGCGCGCCGCGGCCCGACATGTATTCGGCACCCGACGCATAGCCCTTGCGGTAATATTCCGGCACGACCGTATCGAGCAGGTCCTTGCCGAGGATATCGCTGCGCCGATAGCCGAACATCTTCTCGGCGGCCGGATTGAATTCGATGATCGAGCCGGTCTCGTCGATGACGATGATGGCGTCGAGAGAGGCCTGCAGCATGGTGCGGCGAATGACGTCGCTGGCATGCGCGTCGGAGGGCGACCGTTCGATGGCATCGCCGATGGCGAGTGCCACCATGTGCAGCGCCGCCTCTTCCTGGTCGGTCCATTCGCGTTCGTGGATGCAGTCGTTGACCGCCAGCGTGCCCCACAAATTGCCGTGCGAAAACACCGACACCGACAGGAACGACTTGATGTTCTGCTTTTCGAAATCCGTCCGCAGAAAGCCTTCGAGATCGCGTGTGTGCCCGGCGAAGATCTTGCCTTGACGCTCGTCCTCCGCCAGCCGTTCCAGCAATGGGTCCGAATCGACGACCGACTGCATGATGACGGTCGGTGACGCCAGTTCGCCGCCAAACCGGGGAGCGATCCAATAAGCGGCGACCGACTGGGCGAAGCCCTGGCCGGGCAGTTCGCGCAGGCGAAACAGGATGCCGCGGTGACAATCCATGGCTTCGCAAAGCGTCTGGAGAATACCCTCCATTTCGCGTTGCCAGTCGCCGGCTTCGCGCAACCGGCGAACCACATGCACGGCCGCCATCGCCGCGCCCTGCCTGGCGCCCTGCATGTCCGCGCGTGTTGTTTCAGCCGTCATGGTCAGCCGTCATTTCCTGGCCGTGGCTTGCTCAAGCCGCCGGGCCTTAGTTGTTTTCCCCGACTGGCAGCGAGAAGATATAGCCTTCGCCGCGCACCGTGCGCAGGAATTTCGGATTGGCCGGATCCGCCTCGATCTTCTTTCTCAGCCGCATGATGCGGATGTCGACGGCGCGGGACGACTCCGGGTCCTCGACGAAACCGATCGCCTCGGAGATCGCCGCCCGCGTCAACAGCCGGTTGGCGCGCGTCAGGAACACCTCCAGCACGTCGAACTCGCTCTTGGCCATGTCGATGACCGCGCCGTTGGCGCCGGTGACGAGCCTGCCGTCGAGATCGGCGTGAAAGGGTCCGAAGCTCACGGACCGGCGGCCGCCGGATGTTTCAGCCTTGGCCTTTTGTGGCTCGGTCGGCTCCGGAACGCGGCGCAGCACGCTGCGCACCCTGGCCAGCACTTCGCGCAATTCGTAAGGCTTGACGATGTAGTCGTCAGCGCCGAGCTCCAGTCCGACGATGCGGTCCAGCGCGGTACCGGCCGCCGTCGCATAGATGATGCCGATCGGCATTTTCGACCGCATCCAGCGGCCGAGCGACAGGCCGTCCTCGCCCGGCATGGCGATGTCGAGAATGGCCAGATGGAAGGACTGGGTTTCCAAAAGGTCGCGCGCCGCCGCCGCACTTTCGGCCGTGGCCACATCATAGCCGCTGGCGCCGAGATACTCGGCGACCGCATCCCTCAGGTCGGGCTCGTCCTCGACAATGACAATTCGTGCCCGCACGATGCTTTCGCTCCCGCTTTCAGCGGAAAGTAGATTGGGTATAAACATGATGTCCAGCACTCTTCTTGGGTTGCCGTATGCGGGGTAGAAAAACATGGCTGCACGATCCGTTATCGCGCTTGTTTCCGTCGCTGAAGTAGTTGCGACCGATCTCGCCGATCATCTCGAGCGGCGCGGTCATGACGTCCGCGCGGCGCGACAGCCGTGGGAGGCCGAATCGCTGCTTTCGGAAAAGGGTATCGATGTCGTGGTTGTCGGCGACAGCGTCAGCCAGGCGGAGGGGCGCGACCTGCTCAGGCGACACGGCGGCGAAGGTGGACCGGATTTCATCCTGATCTGCCGCCCGGCCGATCTGGTCGACAAGGTTCTGGCGCTCGAACTCGGCGCCGCCGACGTCGTCGAAAGCCCGCTCAATGTCAGGGAGCTTGCCGCTCGCGTCGGCGGCCTTCTGGCTCGGCGCGGCAGGAGCGCCGGGGAACTGATCGTGCTGGAGAACGCGACCGTCGATCTCCGATCGGCCATCGTCATGCACCGCTCGGGAACGGAAGAACAGCTGTCCCCCGGGCAGGTGGCGCTGCTCAGGCTGTTCCTGGCCAGCCCGCGCAAGGTGCTGACGCGGGACGACATCATCGCCGCCGCGCCCGCCGAAAATGCCGAAGCCTTCGATCGGTCGATCGATTCGCGCATCGTGCGGCTGCGCCGCAAGCTCGATACCGAAACCATCACCACCATACGGGGTGCGGGCTACCGGTTCGATCCGCCCACGCAATTCGCCGATTGAAGGCAGGACGGCCACCCTTTTGTCTTGAGCATCGGATTTTCCCAAAACCGGTTTCCACTTTGGGGTCCGATGCTCTTCAGCGCACCACGAGAAGCGACGGGCCGGACGGCATGTCACTGTTCGTGCTGACCTCGCCGGCATGGGCACGTTCCTTCAGCAGCACGGTGGCGAGGCCGGCAATGCCGAGCAGCCCCTGCACGTAGAGCAGGGCGGAAAGCACGGAAGCGGCGAATTTCGTTTTCATCCTGTTCGTTCCTCAAAATTGGAATTTACGGGCACTTCAGGGGAACCCCCGAAGCGCCCGCGCCGCCAGCGGAGCCCCCCGTTGCGGCGCGGGCCTTCGGTCCTCTCGGCTGCAAGTTGCCGGAGGCGCCGCGCATCCTCAACGGCCCTAAGCCGCCCCCGCCAGAGGGGGCTTGAGCCGGTCGACGCGCAGGCTGGAAACTGTCCAGACCAATCCAGACCGTAGCGAAAACAGTGTTGGCTTCCGATCGTTCGTTGACCGCTGTTTTCGTTAGGTCAACTTTGCCTGTTCGCTGTATCCGGATCATGCCGCCGAGGCTGCGCTTTGTTGCAGCTCGGTTTCGGAGTCAGGTGAATTCCTATCAAACGAAAGGCAATCGCGTATTCGCGCCGCGGTTTGGCCGATCCGCCTAGGCAAACACGCCACCGTCATGACGACGTCGTGCAACTGCAAGCTGCTTTGCACGGACCTTTTCTGTTAACCAGGGGAAACAGAATCGAAACACAAACGAGCACGTAGCGAAATCGACTTGAAACATGACGCCCCGATAAGCCGGTCATCGAATTGAGCCGGCCCCGACCGGCAGAATAGGGGAGACATCATGTACACTGCCATTTCCGCCAAGCTCATCAACATCGCCGCCGCCCTCATCACCGGTACTGCCTTGCTTGTCAGTGCCGGCAACGGCGCAGCCCACGCCGCCGCCAACAAGATCGTCGCGCGTGTGTCGCTATCGCAGCAGACCATGGAAATCCTGGTCGACGGCCGGCCGACATTCGCCTGGAAGGTCTCGACCGGCGACAGGACGCACGTCACGCCGACCGGTTCGTTCAAGCCGACCCGCATGCATGAAATTTGGTATTCGAAGAAATACGACAACGCCCCGATGCCGCATTCGGTGTTCTTCAGCGGCGGCTACGCCGTACATGCGACAAGCGCCATCAAGCGCCTCGGCCAGCCAGCCTCGCATGGCTGCGTGCGTCTGCATCCGGACAACGCCGCCGATTTCTACCAGCTCGTCGAGGTCTTCGGCCCGGCCAACACCAGCATCGTCATCGTCAAGTGAGCGATGCTTCTCGTCGCTCCCAGGGGCCGGAAATTAGCGCAGTCTAATCCGGCATTACCGGCATCAGCTTCGGATCCGGCTTTTCGGCGTGATGCGGCAGGTCCTTGCTGGCGATAAAGGTGTAGAACATCGGCACCACGAACAGCGTGAACATGGTTCCGACCAGGATGCCGGTGAAGATCACCAAGCCCATCGAATAGCGTGCCGCCGCACCGGCGCCGCTGGAGATGATCAGCGGCACCACGCCGAGCGCCATCGCCGCCGTCGTCATCAGGATCGGCCGTAGCCGCACCTTGGCGGAGGCGATGATCGCATCACGCCGCCGCATGCCGTGCATTTCACGCTGCTGGTTGGCGAACTCGACCAGAAGGATGCCGTGCTTGGTGATCAGGCCGATCAGCGTGATCAAGCCGACCTGGGTGTAGATGTTGAGCGTGCCGAGCCCAATATTAAGCGGCACGATCGCGCCGAAGATCGACAGCGGCACCGCCATCATGATGATCAGCGGATCGCGGAAACTTTCGAATTGCGCCGCCAGCACCAGATAGATGACGAGCACCGCCGCCGCGAAGGCGATGATGATCGTGTAGCCCTGTTCCTTCTCCTGCCGCGATTGACCGGTATAGTCGATGAAGAAGGTGTCGGGCAGGCTTTGCTTGGCAATGTCCTCGATCGCCTGTAGCCCATCCCCGGTGGTGATGCCGGGCCGCGGCAAGGCAGAGATCGTCGCCGAGTTGAGCTGGTTGAACTGCTCGATGGCGGCCGGCGACGCGTTGGTCGAGATCTTCACCACCGCCGAGAGCGGCACCATCTCGCCCGATACGCTGCGCACGAAATACTCGCCCAGTTTTTCGGGATTGTCGCGGAATTGCTGCGGCACCTGCGGAATGATGTCGTAGCTATTGGATTCGCGGTCGAATTGCGCCACTTCGGCGCCACCGACCAGGAGCGTCAGCGTCCGGCCGATGTCGGCTATCGGCAGGTTGAGCGCGGCGGCGCGATCGCGGTCAATCGTCACTGTCACTTGCGGCGCGTCGAAGGTCATCGAATTCTGCACGACGATGAAGCGGCCGGAGGCCTGCGCCTTGTTCTTGATGTCTTCGGCCGCCTCGTACACCTGCGAGGCGTCGCCGGTCGAGCGCACGACCATCGTTATCGGCAGGCCGCCGCCGGAGCCGGGCAGCGTCGGCGGCGCGAAGACGAAAGCTTCGACGCCCGCCACCTTGCTCAGGCGGGCCGTAATGTCTTGCTGGATTTCCTTCGAGTTGCGCGTGCGGTCAGCCCAGTCCTTGAACGCAAAGCCGACGAAAGCGCTGTTCGTCTGGCCACCACCGAAGGCGACCGCGGAGAACTGTGCCCGCGTCTCAGGCAGATCCTTGACCAGGCCGAGTATCTGATTGACGTAGGTTTCGGTATAGTCCGACGTCGCGTACCGCGGCGCGGTCACCAGCGAAAGCAGGAAACCCTGGTCCTCTTCCGGCGCCAGTTCGCTCGCGGTCTTGGTGAACATGAAACCGGTCGTGGCGACCAGCGCGAGGACGATCATCAGCGTCACCGGGCGATAGTTCAACGAACCGGTGACGAGCCGCTCATAGATGTGTTCGACGCGCCCGAACGTATTGTCGACAATGCGCTGGAAGCGGCTGTGCGAGCCGGACCTCAGGATACGTGCCGACATCATCGGTGTGATGGTGAGGGCGACGACACCCGAAAGCACCACCGAGCCGGCAAGCGTCACCGCGAATTCGCGAAATAGTGCGCCTGTCAGGCCGCCGGTGAAGGCCAGCGGCGCGAACACGGCGGCCAATGTTATCGTCATGGCGACGACGGCGGACGAGATCTCGCGCATGCCGTTGAACGCCGCCTGCATCGGCGACAAGCCGTCTTCCTCCATATGGCGGTGGATGTTTTCCACCACCACGATGGCATCGTCGACGACAAGTCCGATCGCCAGCACCATGGCCAGCAACGACAAAAGATTGATCGAATAGCCCACTGAAAACAGCAGGAAACAGACGCCGATCAGCGACAGCGGAATGGTCACGATCGGCATCAGCACCGAGCGGAACGAGCCGAGGAAGAGCAGGATGACGACGATGACGATGGCGACCGCCTCGCCGATGGTCTTGAATACCTCCTCGATCGAAGCGCTGATCTGCTCGGTTGAGTCGTAGACGATCTCCATCGTCATGCCGAGCGGCAGCGTCTCCTGAATGGTCGGCACAATCTTGTGGATTGCCGCCGCGGTGGTCAGCGGATTGGCGGCCGGCGTCGGAAAGATAGCGAGAAAGATGCCGGGCTTGCCGTTGAAGCTGACCCTGGTGTCGGTGTTCGCCGCGGCGAGTTCGACGCGGGCCACGTCGCGCAGTCTCACCACATTGCCGTCTTTCGAGCGGAGCGGAAGGGCAGCGAAAGCCTCCGGGGTCTGCAGCGTCGAGCGAACGGTGATCGAGGAAACCACATATTCGTTTTCGGTGTCGCCGGGCGCGGAAAGGAAATTCGATTCGTTGATGGCGGCCAGCACTTCCGCCGCCGTCACGCCGCGCGCCGCCAGTTTGATCGGGTCGATCCAGACCCGCATCGAATATTCGGCTGCGCCGAAGATCTGCACGTCGGCGACGCCTTCGACCGTCGAGATACGCGGCCGCACGACGCGCTCGATATATTCGGTGAGCTGTTCCGGCGTCATGTTCGGGTTCTGCATCGAGATGTACATCATCGCGAACTGCTGGCCGGTGCCCTTGACGATCACCGGGTCCTTGGTTTCGTCCGGCAGATCGCCGCGAACGCTCTGCACCTTCGACAAGACTTCGTTCAGCGCGACGTCGGGGTCGGAGCCGAGTTTCATCTGCACTGTCACGGTGCTGGATGACGGCCGGCTCGCCGACGTGACATAGTCGATGTTTTCGGTCGACGCGACGGCACGCGCGATCGGCGCGGAAATGAACCCCTGGATCAGGTCGGCGCTGGCGCCGGGATAGGCAGTGGTGATGGTGATGGCCGTTTCTTCAACCTCTGGATACTGCCGGATCGAAAGGTTGAAGATGCCCTGAAAACCCAGAAGCAGGATCATGCAGGCAAGCACGGTCGAAAGGACCGGGCGGCGGATGAAGAGGTCGGAAAAGCTCATTGCTGGGCTGCCTGCTGGTTCCCTGGCTTGCTCGGATCGATCGTGTTGTCGACGGCAACGGACATTCCGTTGGAGAGCCGGTTCTGGCCGGCGGTAACGACTTCGTCGCCTGGCGCGATGCCCTCCAGAATCTCGACCAGGCCGGCGTTGCGGCGGCCTGGCTTGACGAACACCTGGGCTAGCACGAGCTGCGGCTTCTGTTCTTCCGCTGCCGGCTTGGCTTCCTCTGCCGGTTTGGCTGGGGTAGCAGCCGACTTTTCGTCGGGTTTTGCCGCGGGTGCCTCGGCTGCGGGCTTGGCAGCATCTGCAGCCGGCTTTTCTTCCGGCTTTGCCTCGGGCGCCGCGCCGTTGGCTTCGGCGGATTTGGCCGGGCGCACCACGAAGACGAAGTCGCCGTACAGGCTGGAAGTCAGCGCCGTCTGCGGCAGCGCCAGCACGTCGTTCTCCTCGGGCAGTTCGACGCGCACCTGAACGAACTGGCCGGGCGTCAGCTTGCCTTCGGGATTGCCGACCTCCGCCCTTACCGTCACCAGCCGGCTGGTCGGGTCGATCTTCGGATCGATGCCGCGGATGCTGCCGGTGAACGGCATGTCGCCGCCGCCGACGCCCAACCGCACCGTCTGTCCGATCTTCAGCTGCGGAAGCTGCTGCTCCGGCACGGTGAAATCGACACGCATCGTATCCATGTCCTGCAAGGTCACCACAGCGGTGCCGGGTGTGAGATACTGGCCAAGGTCGATTTTCGGAATACCGACGGTACCCTTGAAGGGGGCCGTCAACTGCTTTTGGTCGAGCACCGCTTGCAGCTTGTTTACCTGCGCGGCGGAGACCGATGCTGCTGCCTGCGCCGTGTCGAGCGTAGCATCGGTGCCGACCCCGCGCTTCTGCAGCTCAAGAGCGCGCATCAGCGTCGTCTGGTCGGATGTGGCTTGCGCTTTCGATGCCACGAGGTCGGCTCGCTCGACTTCATCGTCGAGCTGCAGCAGCACGGCGTTGGCGGCGACCTTTTGATTGGCATGGAACAGGATGTCCTTGACGATGCCAGCAGTTTCGACGGTGAGGTCGACGCCGCGTACGGCACTGACAGTGCCGATCGCCTCGATGCCGGGCGTCCATGACATCGGTTTGACGATGACCGTCGACACGGTCGCGGCCGGCGGCTTCATGGTGGCGAAGAACTGTTTGATCGCATTGTCGCGAAACAGGTTGAAGCCAACGATGCCGCCGCACACCAGCACGAGCAGAATGAAGGCGATGATGAAGCGCTTGATCACGAACAGTCCCTCGGCCACGGGCCAGCATAACGGTCGGATGACCGGAACACATACCTGTGCCTGGTCCCAATTTCAAATGACGGCGATCTTACTGTACCGTCTGGACGGTCTTGTCAATTCCGCCTAAGCTAATGAATGGGGAACGCTTGATGAAGGCCCGCAGAGCAAATTCGCGCGAGAAGATTCTCGCCGCCGCCGCCGCCGTGGCGCGCGAGACGGGTCCTGGCAGCCTGTCGCTGGATGCGGTCGCCAGCCGTGCTGGCGTGTCGAAGGGTGGTCTTCTCTACAATTTCCCGACCAAGGCGAAATTGATGCAGGCGCTGGTGGAGGATTATCTGCGCGCCTTCGAGCAGGCGCTGCAGTCCGCCCGCACGGCCGGCATCAACGGCGAAAGCCCGCTTGCAACTTATATCAAGCTGTCGGCCGAGCATGCCGAGGAATCGAAACCGTCGGCGTCCTGGATTTTTTCGGCGATTGCCGAGGATCCCGATTTCCTGACGCCGATAAAATCGTTCAGGCGGCAGCTGTTCGAGCGGCTGAAGCAGGAAACGCCGAACCTCAAGGCGCTGCTGGTCTGCTATCTCGCCATCGAAGGGCTTCGCAGCATGAACCTGTTCGATTCGGACATTCTCTCCGCCGAAGAGCGCCGGCTGCTGATATCGACCCTGCTGGAGATCGCGGAATAGTCTAGGAATGCGCCGGCCGGGTTCAATTGCCTCGGTCGCGTCGATCGCCCGTTGCGTCAACCCAAAGTGCCCGCCGTCACACAGGCTTCATCCTGCCGACATAGCGTCCTCCCATTCTTTGCTGCAACGCAGGAGGAGTGGGGTATGGTCGATATTGTTTCAAGCGAAGCAGGAATTCCAAGGCCGGAGCATCCGCTTGACCGGCCAAACGGCACCGGCAAATGGTTTCTGCCGGCCTTTGCCGTCATCATTCTGGGCGGCCTTGCCTATGTCGGCTACGCGCTCAGCCAGGACCTGACCAGCACCATCGCGGTGCCGTGGATCCTACTTGGGCTGGCGCTGCTGATCGCGCTCGGCTTCGAATTCGTCAACGGTTTTCACGACACTGCCAATGCGGTGGCAACGGTGATCTACACGCATTCCATGCCGGCTGAGCTTGCGGTGATGTGGTCCGGCTTCTTCAACTTTCTGGGCGTGCTTACCGCCAGCGGGGCGGTCGCCTTCGGCATCATATCGCTGCTGCCGGTCGAATTGATCCTTCAGGTCGGATCGAGCGCGGGGCTAGCCATGGTCTTCGCGCTGCTGGTCGCAGCGATCATGTGGAATCTCGGAACCTGGTATCCCGGCCTGCCGGCCTCGAGCTCGCACACGCTGATCGGCTCGATCATCGGCGTCGGTCTCGCCAACCAGTTCATGGCCCCGGCCGGCTCCGTCACCAGCGGCGTCGACTGGTCGCAGGCGTCCAATGTCGGCCTGTCGCTCCTGATCTCGCCGCTGGTCGGTTTCGGCCTGGCTGCACTGCTGCTTCTGGTGATGAAGCTGCTGGTCAGGAACCGCGAGCTCTACGAGGCGCCCAAATCGAGCGCGCCGCCGCCGCTGTGGATTCGGGCGCTGCTTATTTTCACCTGCACCGGCGTCAGCTTTGCCCACGGCTCCAATGACGGGCAAAAGGGCATGGGCCTCATCATGCTCATCCTGATCGGCGTCGTGCCGACCGCCTTCGCGCTCAACCGCACACCGGACGTGAACTATCTCGAAGCTTACAAATCGGCGGCGACGCAGGTCGAAACGGTACTCGGCAAATACGTCAAGCCCGGCGTCGCCGTGACCGATGCGGCAACCGTGGTCGGCAACGCCGTTCGCACCAAGACCTGGAAGGACGAGACCACGCCTGCCCTGCAGAGCTTCATCCACGACACCAGCGCCATGTTGTCGCCCTATCCGTCCGTGGAAAAGCTTCCGACAACGCTGGTCAGCAACGCCCGCAACAACATCTATCTTATCGGTGAAGCGCTGAAGCTGATCGACAAGAAGAAGCTGCTGCCAATGGAGGCAGACGACCTGAAGGCGGTGACGACCTATCACAAGGCGGTCGACAACGCGACGAAGTTCATCCCGCTCTGGGTCAAGGTCGCCATCGCGCTGGCACTCGGCCTCGGCACCATGGTCGGCTGGAAGCGCATCGTCGTCACCGTCGGCGAGAAGATCGGCAAAAGCCATTTGACCTACGGTCAGGGTGCGTCCGCCGAGCTTGTCGCGATGGCGACGATCGCATCGGCCGACTATCTCGGCCTGCCGGTCTCAACCACCCATGTGCTGTCCTCGGGCGTTGCCGGCACCATGGCGGCGAACGGCTCGGGCCTGCAATGGTCGACGGTGCGCAACATGCTGATGGCCTGGATACTGACCCTTCCGGTCTCCATCTGTCTTGCCTTCGTGTTGTTCGTCATCTTCCGCCAGGTGTTCTGAGCGGGGGCAGGGTTTGACCAGAATGTCGCGGCACCGGCCCCGGCGCCGCCCGGATCACCTGAACGTGCATCGTTTCGGCGGCGGCCATGAATGACGCATCGCATCTGACATTGCTTGCCGCGGACGACCAGCATCATGCTCCCGGGCTGGTCTGGGCCTATCATGCCGCTCCCGGCAAAGCTCCCGAATCGCTGGCGCCCCGAGACATAGAAACCGCGCTGGCCTTACCGGACGGCTGGGTCTGGCTGCATGTCGACCTTGTAGACCGGCGCGCCCATTCCTGGATCAGCCATGCCTGCGCGCTGCCGGCGTCGGCTCATGCAATCCTCGAAGGACATGAGGACAGCCTGGTGCTGGCGCATGAGAATGGCGTCGTCCACGGCATTTCGGCCGATCTGCATGGCGAGATCACCCATCAGTCGACGACCATCGGCAGATTGCATTTTGCGGTCTCGGAACGGCTGCTGGTCACCGGCCGCCGGCATCCGCTGGCGGCAGTGGAGGAAGTGCACACGGCCCTTGCCGCGGGGCTGCGGCCGGCCACGGCATTCGAGCTGTTCGAAATGCTAGTCATGGCTTTTTGCAAGACCACCAGCCTGCGGCTCGCCGCGGCAACGAAGCGGCTGGATGCAGTCGAGGATCATCTCGTGACCGAGCGGCTTGCCGACGAAAGACGGCAGCTGAAGGATGTGCGCCGCCTTGCCGTATCCCTGCATCGGCCGATCTCGGCCCTGGCAGCGCTTTTCCAGGACGAAGACCGTTCCGCCTGGAACCTTTCCGCCGGCGCACATGAAGTTCTGCGCCGGCTTGCTGCGCGCCTTGAACGGCTCGACCGCGAGGTCGTCATGATCAACGACCGGGCAAGGCTGCTGCAGGAGGAGCTTGCGGCTGAGCTTGCCGACGAATCGAACCGTAGCCTCAAGGCGCTGGCGGTGATGAGCGCGCTGCTTTTGCCAGGAACGCTGATCGTCGGCATTTTCGGCATGAACACAGGCGGACTGCCATTTGCCGAGAGTCCCAGCGGCTTCTTCCTGGCGATGCTGCTGGCGGTTGGCGCGACCGGCCTGTTCTACTGGCTTCTACTGCGCGCCGGCGCCAATCTGCGGTTCTGAGGCCGATTAATGGCGGCGTTCGTTCACCTGTGTCAAAATACGGGCTGGCACGTCGAAACCACGCCATCCCGCCTTCCGAAAATCGGTTCCGATTTTCAGGCCGATGCGCTAGAGCCTTTCGGGATTGAACCGTGCCTTTAACCCGGAAAGGCTCCCACCGCTGCCCATGCCCCATCTTCCCGAGCATCTTCTCACCGGCTACCGCAATTTCATGAGCGGCCGCTATCTCACCGAAAGCGGCCGTTATCGCTCGCTGGCGCGGGAGGGCCAGGCACCGGAAACGATGATCGTCGCCTGCTGCGATTCGCGGGCCGCGCCCGAAGCGATCTTCGATGCCGGGCCCGGCGAGCTGTTCGTGCTGCGCAACGTCGGCAATCTGGTGCCGCCCTATGCGCCCGACGATCAGTTCCACTCGACATCGGCGGCGCTCGAATTTGCCGTGCAGAGCCTCAAGGTCAAGAACATCGTGGTGATGGGCCACGGCCGCTGCGGCGGCATCCGTGCGGCACTCGACACCACGGCCGCGCCGTTGTCGCCGGGCGATTTCATCGGCAAATGGATGAGCCTGATCGCGCCGGCGGCCGAGACCGTGTCGTCCAGCACCTTCATGACCGCGACCGAGCGCCAGACGGCGCTGGAGCGCATCTCGATCCGCTATTCCATAGCCAATCTGCGCACCTTCCCTTGTGTTTCGATCCTCGAAGGCAAGGGGCGGCTGTCGCTGCACGGTGCCTGGTTCGATATTTCGACCGGCGAGCTTTGGGTGATGAACAAGGACACAGGCGATTTCGAGCGGCCGGAGACGGAGTAGGAGACGAGGCATGATGCGAGCTCGGTTCGCGTTCGCGGCGGCGGCACTGCTGTGCTCGGCAAATGTCGCCCGCGCCGACGATAGCGCGATCATAGACCGCTGGTATTCGGCACTGCTGATCGCCGACCGCACCGAATTGTCGGACCTGCTTGCCGACAACGTCCGCATCAAGCTCGACGACCTCGGCGTCGTGCAAAGCAAGCAGGAATTCATCGCCTCGATCGCCGAGTGGCAAGGCGCCGTCGCCGGGGCCGAAATCCGCCACCGGATCGAGAAGGCGGAGGGTGGCGTCACCACTGTCATCGCCTGCTATGATTTTCCCAGCAACGACATGCTGATGCAGGAGACCTTTGCGGTCGCCAACGACCAGATCACCGCCAGTTCGCAGGCCGCAATCGCCGAAAACTGCGACGGCTACTGACGGAGTTTTCCGCCCAGGGCTTTTTTGGTGACGGGCGCTGGAATTGCCCGCGTTATCTCGCGTCTAAAAAGCGCACTGTCATCGTAATTCCCGTAATTCCACCCAATATCGAAGTCTCTAAAACGATATAGACGACACGATTGCTCGGGCAACGTCCAATTCTTTCAGACAATCCGTGTCATTAGCCATACCGACGTATGTCATAAATACAACATCATTCCCATTCGACAAATACCAGGCAGATAGCAATTGATCCACGGTCTCTGACAATACGCCAACAGAGATTATACCTTCAGACTCGTTGCTTGTGATATGACCTACATCTATGGAATTATTGTGGCAAAACTGAATCATAAATGTTCTCAGAACGTTAGAGTCTACAGTTGGTTTTTCTCCGCTACGATACTTCGCAATAGAGAATTGAACCGCGCCGCCGCCGTCCGTTTCTTTGGCTAAGGTAGGTGGCGACCCCTCTGGAAGATCGCCGGTTATATCTACCCATCCGGCAGGTAGGTCGAACGTGAGGCCATAGAATTCTACTCTCATTAAGGTTCCTTTGGATCAGGTGTCAGGATACGAGTGGAAGCCTCAGTCGAAGGAAAATGCAGGTTACAAGATAATAATCTTGGTACGCATAGAATTCGGCTCGAACGATACTCACGGCACCATGTGGGCACGCATCGGCGTTAACCAGGCGCGCTGTTGCGCGCAACGGGCCGGCGCCTTACATCGGTGACGATCCGCTTCTCCCGCCTTCCTCAGCGAAAGTTTGCCCATGCCGTCCACCGTCGACCTCGCCGCCCATCCGCTGACCGCATGGCAAGGGCCGCTCGGCCTGCCCGATTTCACGCGCATCGGCGACGGCGATTTTTCTCCGGTCTTCGACGCGGCCCTGAAGGCGCATGAGGCCGAGATCGAGGCGATTGCCGGCAACACCGGGACGCCGACGATCGAAAACACGCTTGCCTCGCTCGAGCTTGCCGGCGAGGCGCTCGACCATGTCTCGTCGATCTTCTGGTGCCGCGCCGGCGCCCACACCAACGAAGCGATCCAGGCGCTGGAGCGCGACATCTCGCCGAAGATGTCGCGGCACTTCTCGGCAATCTCGATGAACGAACGCCTGTTCGCCCGCATCGACCACCTCTATCAGCGCCGCGATGCTTTGAAGCTCGATGCCGAAACGCTGCGGGTCTTGGAAAAGACCTGGAAAAACTTCGTCCGCTCCGGCGCCAGGCTCGACGCCGAAGGCAAGAAGCGGCTGGCCTCGATCAACGAGGAATTGTCCTCGCTCGGCACCAATTTCGGCCAGAACGTGCTTGCCGACGAGCGCGACTGGGCGTTGTTCCTCGACGAGGCCGACCTTGCCGGCCTGCCGGAATTCCTGAAAAGCTCGATGGCGGAAGCCGCCGAGATGCGCGGCCAGAAGGGCCGCTACGCCGTCACTCTGTCGCGTTCGATCTACGAGCCGTTCTCGACCTTCTCAGAACGCCGCGATCTGCGCGAGACGGCGTTTCGCGCCTTCATCATGCGTGGTCAGAATGGCGGCGCCACCGACAACACGGAAGTGGTGCGCGACATGCTGCGCCTGCGCGCCGAGAAGGCGAAGCTGCTCGGCTATGCTTCCTACGCCGCATTGAAGCTCGACGATACTATGGCCAAGACGCCGGAGGCGGTGCACGCGCTGCTCGATCCAGTCTGGGAAAAGGCGGTGGAAAAGGCCGCAAGCGACCAGGCCGAATTGCAGCGGCTGGCGGCCGAGGCCGGCAGCAACGAGAAATTCGCCGCCTGGGACTGGCGCTTCTATCAGGAGAAGCTGCGCGCAGAGAAATTCGCCTTCGACGAGGCCGAGCTGAAGCCGTATCTGCAGCTCGACCGCATCATCGAGGCCTGTTTCGACGTTGCAACACGATTGTTCGGCATTTCTTTCGAAGAAAAGAAGGGCATTGCCACCTGGCACCCGGACGCTCGGGTTTTCGTGGTGAAGAATGCCGACGGCAGCGAGCGCGGCCTGTTCCTCGCCGATTATTTCGCGCGACCCTCGAAGCGCTCCGGCGCATGGATGAGCGCGCTGAAATCCGGCTACAAGCTAGGCGATGGCTCCAAGCCGGTCATTTACAACATCATGAATTTCGCCAAGCCGCCGGCCGGCGAGGCAGCCTTGCTGTCGGTCGACGAGGCCAAGACCCTGTTCCACGAATTCGGTCACGCGCTGCACGGCATGCTGACCGACGTTACCTGGCCATCGGTCGCTGGCACCTCGGTCAGCCGCGATTTCGTCGAGCTGCCGTCGCAGCTCTATGAACACTGGCTGACGGTGCCGGCGGTGCTGGAAAAGCATGCGCTGCATATTAAGACCGGCAAGCCGATGCCAAAGGCGCTGGTCGACAAGATGCTGGCGGCGCGCACCTTCGGCGCCGGCTTCGCCACCGTCGAGTTCACCGCCTCGGCGTTGGTCGACATGGCCTACCACGCCCGGCCGGATGCACCGGAACAGGCGCTTCGTTTCGAAGCCGAAACACTCGAAAAGCTCGATATGCCTGACACCATCGCCATGCGTCACCGCACCCCGCATTTCGGCCATATCTTCGCCGGCGATGGCTATTCTGCCGGCTATTACTCCTACATGTGGTCGGAAGTGCTCGACGCCGACGCGTTCGCCGCCTTCGAGGAAACAGGCGATCCCTTCAATCCGGCGCTGGCCGAGCGGCTGCGCAAGAACATCTACGCCGCCGGCGGTTCAAAGGACCCGGAAGAACTCTACACCGCCTTCCGCGGCAAGATGCCTTCCCCGGAAGCGATGATGGCCAAGCGCGGGCTGGTGTGATGCATGCCCGCTCTTGTCACCGTTCTCTTTCCATCCTGATTGATCTCGGCTGTCATGGCGGCGGGTTGCGCATCGCCTGATCCGGTTTCCGCCGGTCCCGTTCGGCCTCGTTGGCTGCGGCCGCGTCGTTGAGGTGACTGCACTTAATGCGGTCTCCATCGTTCCGGCCGAAGGAGCCGCGTTCATGGCGGCGCTACGGGCTGTGCGGGGTAGGCAACGACAGCTTGCCCGCGATGCTGATCGGCCGCTGCCGCATCTGGATCGCGCCTTGCGACGACCGCTACGGAAACTCTCAGTCGCGAACGTCAGCCCCGCCAACGGAAGGCGGGGCTGGTAAGTTGATTGTCCCGGCAAGCTTTTTTGCCGGGGCGATTGGCCTAGGCAGGCACAAAGCCAAAATAGGCTTTGTAGGAAGCCCCCTCGCCGGAAATCAGGGGCGTTTCCACTTTGAACCCAATCCCGCTGAAGGTGGTATTGTTCGTACGTGCCGCGAGCAACACCATCTGCCTTGCGGAGATGGTCACTGTCGCGCTCCCGATCCTGTCATCGCCCCAATCGAAGAGATCGCTGATGGCGCCGCCGATCGATGGCATCAAGGATCCCAGGGCCGGGCCGGCTATCGCGGCAATGATAGGTCCTGCCACCGGAATGAGGCCCAAAGCCAGCGTACCCGCCGTATGGACGCCCATCACGACCTTCTGCACTTCGTCCTTGTACTTGTTCGGATCGCCGAAATCATTTTCCATCAGCACCGTACCGATATTGATGCCGTAGGGCTTGCCTCGATAGACCTCCATCAGGTCGGGTCTCGTATCTCCCGCATCGACGTCGCCATAGACCTGGCTGCGCTTGGTGTCGGCGATCTGCGGCGTTGCCACGCTGACGATGACATAGGGCTCGTCCGCACCACCCGGCCCCTGATCCCAGTCGGTCTCGCCGAAGCAATGGAGGCCGGTATAGTGGACGACGACGTCTCGAAGGTCGATCGCGCCGGTGTCGGGCCACCAGTATATGCCGCCGTTTTCAAACAGATTGGCGCGGCCTCCTTCGGCAAATTCGGTCTCGTCGGTCGTGGGATAACCCAGATATGACTGTTCCCAGCCCAGGCTCTCCCACTTCTTGCGGATGTCACCGTACACCACGTTGGCTCCTGTGTTCGGTGTCCAGTAGATCGAGCCGGCATTGGCAAAATGGTTGTAGCGCCCGACGCCGTCGGGAGTTCCGGTTTCGTCGGTGACCGGATAGCCGAGAACCGAGCGCTCCCAGCCCATTGCTGCCCATTTGCCGCGAATTGCCCCCCAAATCGCTTGAGCACCGGTGTTCGGTGTCCAGTAGATCGAAGCGGTATTGTTGTTGAAGTGATTGTATCGGCCGACGCCGTCGGGAGTTCCGGTTTCGTCGGTGCAGGGAATGCCCCACGCGAGACCGCCAAGCGCAATCCACTTCCTATAGATTTCGCCATGGATCTCAAAGGCGTCGTGCATGGCATCGTTGTAACAAATGCATGAGCCGTTCTTGAGATACCAGGCTTTTCCAGTGTCCTTCCTGTCGATCTCGGCGAAGCCGGCGCCTCCAAGGGAGTTGTACTTTTGCTGTATGACAGCTTCGGGCGAGAGGAGCGACCAAGGCCCGATCCTGAGCTGGTCGGAAAGTCTTGTGGCTCCAGCGCGGATGGTGCCGGCACGCACTCTCGAAGTTGCTCTGGCAGTATACGGCATGACCTTTTCCTTCCTGTGAGTGTTGGTATCGGGGGCTTCAGGCCTCCGGCGATCGGTTTTGATCGACGGGCCGAGGTTCCCAGACCGCGACTTACGGACGGCTTACGGAGTTCCGAGCTGCGCCAGAGCAATTCCAGGAAAAGTGTGGAACGGTTTTCCGTCCGGAATTGCGCAAAAAATAAAGAGATAGAGCGGTTCGGCGTTTCCGTGAAACGAACCGGTCTAGAGAAACGGGCGCACGAGCGAACGCAGCAAAGGCGAGGGCTCGTCATCGCCGGTCGAAGCGAGCGCGCGTTCATAGCGCCGGTAATCCTCGATGGCGCCGGCCTGGTCGTTCCTGGAGAGGCTCTCCTGGATGAGCGTGCCATGGAGTTTGGCCGATTCCGGGTAGAAATCGAGCGCACGCCGGCACGCCTGGCGTGCCCGATCCGCGTTGCCTTGGCTCTGCCAGTGTTTGGCGATCCGCACGGCAAGCTCCACCAACCCGTCCCGCACCCGGTCGGCCGCGGCGTTCGACCAGGCGGGCGTCGGGCCATTCGAGAAAAGCGGGCCGACAAAGCCTTCCAGCAGCATCTCCTGCTCCTCGATTGCGCTGTCTCTTTGGCCCGACAGAACGGGTTTCAGCCGGTCTTCCCAATCCTGCAGATCGATCCAGACCTTGTCGGCAGCGAGCCGCAAACGGCCTTCTCTCAGCGTCACGAGTTCGCCTTGCCCGAGCAATTTGCGCAGACGATGCAGCGCCTGCTCCAAGGCCGCCTTGGCCTGGTCGCCGTCGAGGTCGGGCCAGAGCCAATCCTGCAGGGTTTCCACCGAACAGACCTGGTCCCTCGACAGGCAGATAATGCGCAATATGTCGAGCGCGCGGGTAGGTTTGGCACCGGGCGCGACCTCGGCGCCATCGATTTCGAGGCGGAAGCCTCCCATCAAGTGGATCCTGAGCGGCCAAGGCCACTGGGCGGGTCGGCCGACGGGCGGGACCAGATATCGCGCCCGAACGACGCGGCGGCAGAGATCGACGTCGATCTTTCGCTCCAGCGCATCGGCGACCAGATCGGCCAATATGTCCGGCAGGTTGAGCAGGATTGCGGAGGGGTTGACCTGGCGCAACACCTCCATGAATTCAGCCAGACGAGTGCCATAGGACGCGCCGCCGTTCCACTTCTGCTCCAGGGCCTGAGCGGCCAGAATGTTGAGTTCGACGCGCTGGCGAGGGCCGCCGCTCAGCCTTTCGACGATCTCCTGGAGTAGCGCAATGGCCTCCGCTGGACGCCGATCGGCCAGCAGGACCTGGTATTTGGTGACGTAATGCGGCCAGCGTTCGATCATCGGCTCATTCGCCCGCTCGATCGCATCCATGAAGGCATCGCAGTCGAGATAAGCCTTGACGAAGTCGCCGTTGCGCGTGTGCATCGCCGCGTGGCAGTCGGCGACTACAGCGACCTGGGTTGTGAACCTGCTGTCCGCGATCTCGCCCAGCCGGGAGACAAGCGCATTGAATTCCGAGAACCTGTTGTGAAGCTTCATCAGCAATTGAAGCTGATAGAGGGCGCTGAACTCGACGCCCCGTAACGCGTGCTGCTCGCCTATCGCCGTTGCGCGTCGCAACGCATCCTCGGGCGAGGCATAGACAAAACCGCGCCGCGAATACGGGAAGTAACGGCCGCTGGCCGAGCCAAAGGACACCAGCCACATGCCGAGCACCAGCGGCGGGATATCCGGATTTTCGAGATCGGCGGCAACGCTGTCCACGGCATTGGCAAAAATGTCGCGCTGCCCCGACGAGGTCGCGTAGTCGATGAGCGCTTCGCTTGCCAGCAGGCGCAACTCGACCGAATCCTCGATCGGCAGATGTGTCAGGCGCTGCTGGATATCATTCACGAGGCGCTTCGCGTCATGGGCGTCGAATTCGCCAGGTTCGGCGAAATCGACGGCCCGCAGGATGCCGAGCCTGACCATCATGAGTTCCTCCGGATCCAACTCCGGCAATCCCTTGGCAAGAACCTGTGAGGCTCGGCGCGTCCAATCCGCCAGCCCCTCATGCGTACGCCAGCTGGCGGTCTTGACTACGACCGCCCGCGCGACCGTCAGGCATTGGCCGCGCATGTCGGTGTTCTCGAATGCTTGCCAGGCCTTGGAGAAGTGCGGTTCGGCCTTCGCATCGTCCGATGCGAAGGCGACGCCCAGCCAATAATGGACCCACCCGTCCATCTGGTCGGGGGGCAGCCTGTTGCACCATTCGACGAAGCTGGCCCTGCGCCCTTGCGAGAGAACGCCGTTAGCGCACTCCAGAATGAGCTGGCGTGCCAGCGGCCAGGCGCCCGCCTGCAACGCCAGCACGATTGCCGCATCGGTTTTGTCTGCCTCGTGCAGGACCTTTGCTGCCTGCTCGCGCAGCCTGGAACGGTCCGCTTCCGTCACGCGCCGGTCCAGTAGGCCGGCAAGGTATTCGCGCAACAAGTCATGCAGCTGGAAGGCGGCGCCGCCCGGACCGTCGCGCGTGATCAGCAGCTGGCGATGCTGCAGCCGCACCAGCAGGCGAGCAGCCTGCGGCGAGCCCAGGAACGCATCGGCAAGCTCCGTGCTGATCTCCGGCAGAACGTTGAGCCTGATAAGCAGATCCTGGTCCTCCGGCGCGATGTCGCGCAGGAAATAACGTCCGACAATCTCCCGAAGGCCGGCGCCTCCGGCAAGGCCGGTCTGCGAAAGCGGGTAGTACATTCCGGCGTTGGCCAGCAGGAGAAGCCCCACCGCCCAGCCGCGCGCCTCCGAAATGTCGCCGACCTCGGACGGCGATTGCGAGCGGGCGGCGACGAGGTTGCGAGCCTCCGCAGGCGAAAACTCCAGCAGCGTTTGGTTGAGCACCGGCAACTGTCCCGACAGCACGAGGTCGGCGACATCGCCCTCGGGCAGCATCCGCGATGTGCAGATGCAGCGGACGGTGTTGGGGCGTTCGCGCAACAGGATCGCCAGCGTCCGGCGAAAGCCTGGCGCATCGGCACGATGCAGATCGTCGAGGACCAGGATCGTGCCCGGATCAAGCCGCGAGAAATAGGTGCGGAAGAACAGCCGCGCGAAATCGTCGGAATTGTCGGCATATTCCGGACCAAAGACCGGCATGCCGGCATGCCTGCCGTCGAGCGACAGCGTCAGATAGTGGAAAAGGCGCGCAACGTCCTGGTCCTCGGTGTCGACCCGATACCAGTTGTACGCCGATTCGCCTTGCTTCAGCCCGCCTTGTTCCAGCCCGCCGTGTTCCAGAAAGTCGATCACCGCGGTGGTCTTGCCGTATCCACCAGGCGCAGCCAGCCAGCATGCACCGCTGTCGAGGGCCTGCGAAAGCAGCGCCACTACGCGCGGACGGCTGACAATTCCCACTGGCCGGGGTGCCGAGAGCTTTGCTATCTCGCGCGGCGCGTCCCGGAAGGATTTATCCATTGTGAGGACTCTCGCAGCGCAGTCGCCTCGCGAAAACAGGCAATCGGTTCGCCCGCAACAACAAATCGCCGGCCGGCGTTGTGCTCGCCTGACGTGCCGTGCTCGCCGGCAAGGTCGCGCCTATCCCTTGTGCGACATGATATGCGAAACCCCGACACTCACGTCGGCGGTGTGTCTTGCCATCACTGCGTTCATTCGCATTGCAATCGTCGCATAGCCGTTTCGTTCGTGGTCGGTAACTTCCGAGGGCTTGAAGAGCCAAGGAAGGGGTGCAACCTGCGCGTCCTCGAAATTGGCCGGCAGCTTCGATGGCAAGGCCTTTTTTCCTAAAGGCAGCTCTAGCCCAAGGTCACTAAATTCGTCCTCGAGGCTGGCGTGCAGATGAGAAAGCACCACATAGATCGCCAGCTTTGATCTAGTCCTTTCTGTGTTGTTTTGATTGTACTCTTGAAGAACCTCATCGAACGATGGCGATACGTCGGTTTCAGCAGCGGTAGCTCGTGTTGCAACAGCACCGGCCAGGGCAGTCGCTGCCACTCCTGTAAGACCTACAAAATCACGTCTTGTCGTGCTGGTCATAGTGAATTCCCCTCGGTTTTGAAGACGGGCCAAGTCTGGCAAGGACGAGGCGCAGTAGCAATAGGCCGCATACGCTACTGGTGTAGAAGGCCTTTACGTCGCCGATGTGAATCCACCCGGCGATGACAGTGCCAAGCCGGCAGAGGCTCGCGATGCATTCGGTTGCTTCAGCTGAGGATAGCCATGGACTCCAAGCGGGTCTTCGGCATGCAACCAGGCAAGGGATTCTAAAAATCCGCTGGTGGAGCTGAGGAGGATCGAACTCCTGACCTCGTCATTGCGAACGACGCGCTCTCCCAGCTGAGCTACAGCCCCGTCCAGCGGATGGGGCTTTTATCGGCCGCTGCGGTTTCCTGTCAAGGCTGCGCTTGCTGCCGAAATGCCGTTCGGCCGTTCGTCCGGCTTCGCCATGCGGCGGAAGGCGGCTCTTGCCGCTTTCACCTACAGTGGCTACATGTCGGGCGTTCGCAAGGAGCAACCGATGATCGCAGTCTTTTATACGCTGCATGCCGCGATTAATATCTATTGGTACATTGTGATTGGTGCGGCTATCTTCTCGTGGCTTTACGCCTTCAACGTCGTCAACTCGCGCAACCAGCTTGTCGACTCTATCGGCAACATGCTTTATCGGCTGACCGAGCCGGCATTGCGGCCGATCCGCCGCGTCCTCCCGGACCTTGGCGGGATCGATATCTCGCCGATCATCCTGTTGCTTGCGCTGACATTTATCAGCGTGTTCCTAGACACGACCGTTCAGCCGATGTTCGGTATCGGATCGATGTGAGTCACGAGACGAACCGTTTCTTTCGACTTCGCGCCGACGGCATCGACCTGTTCGTCCGGCTGACGCCGAAAGCGGCGATGGACAGGCTGGAGGGCATGGAAACATCGGTGGATGGGCGAAGCTATCTAAAAGCCCGCGTCCGCGCCGTGCCGGAAAACGGAGCCGCCAATCGAGCGCTGGAAAGGCTGGTAGCTAAGGCGCTTGGCGTGCCGGCATCGGGCGTCTCGATCGCCGCCGGCGGCACCGCTCGGCTGAAGACGGTCCGTGTGCTTGGCGATACTGCGGCGCTAGCGAAACGCATCGATACGCTGGGCACGTCTGCGCCATGATCTCGGCTCGCTCACTTACCCCGCAAAAAAGGCCGGGCTGCAAAGCCCGGCCAGATGTGAAGGTCGAAAACCTTCAGAGGGGAACGCGCCGGACGAATGGGAGGAAACATCCGACGCACATTGCATATGGGTTGGCGTCGACGACGTTTCAATGAGGTCGGGGGAACCACCTTCGCGAACAGGCTTTTAAACATTTCGACTATCTGATCAGCAGCTCGACGCGGTCGATCCGTCCTATCGCGACCGATGCGGCAGGACACCAACCGCAACCCCGCCCGAAAGCTCAATATGACCGCCACTCGAGTCCTATTCTTCGATGTTCTGGGAACCGTCGTTGATTGGCGCAGCGGTATCGCAAGGGAGGCCGGCTCCTTCCTGGCGCGAAACGGTGCACAGCAGGTCGATCCCGGTGAATTCGCCGATGCGTGGGCGTCGCGCTATGACGCCTCGACCGAGGCGGTGCGGACGGGGCACCGGCCTTTCGTTTCACTCGACGTGATCAACAGGGAGAATCTGGACGCCACCCTCGTCCAGTTCGGGCTGGCCCCATCCGAGCTGCCGACCGCCGAACTTGAGGAACTCAACCTCGCCTGGCGCCGGCTGGAGCCGTGGCCCGATTCGCTGAAAGGCCTTGCGAGGCTGAAGGAACGCTTCATCATCGTGCCCTTGTCAGGGGCCAATACCCGGCTGTTGCTGGATATGGCCAAGCGCGCCGGCCTGCCTTGGGACACCGTCCTTGGCTCGGATGTGTTCGGCACCTACAAGCCTGCGCCGCAGGCTTATCTCCGTGCAGTGGAGATCCTGGGGGTGCGACCTTCGGAGGCCGTGTTAGTCGCCGCGCATAATGACGACCTGGCTGCGGCGCGAAGGTGCGGTATCGGAACCGCCTTTGTTGCTCGGCCAAAAGAGCATGGCCCGGCGCAGACGACCGATCTCTCGCCTCTTGAGAGCTGGGACTTTGTGGCCGACGACCTTGTCCATCTCGCCCACGTTCTCCCGTAGGCCGAGGGCAGAAAACCTAAGCGATGTCGTCGCGGATGCAGGCCTTCAGATGGCCCTCGGCTGTCGCCCTCAGCGGCGGTACAGCCCCGGCGCAAGCTTCCACCGCAAACGGGCAACGGGTTCGGAAAACACAGCCCGACGGCGGGTTTGCCGGGCTTGGAATATCGCCCTTGAGCACTTGTCGGTCTTGCCTGGCCAGCGGATCGAGCGATGGAATGGCTGACAGCAGCGCGCGCGTGTAGGGATGCTGCGGCCGGGCATAAAGCTCGGCCGCCGGCGCAACTTCCATGATGCGCCCGAGATAGAGCACGATGACCGTGTCGCAGATGTACTCGACGACGGCCAGATCGTGCGAAATGAACAGCATGGTCAGGCCGAGCCGGAGCTGCAGGTCGCGCAACAGATTGATGATTTGCGCCTGGATCGAGACGTCGAGTGCCGAGACCGGCTCGTCGGCAACGATGAATTCCGGCTCGAGCGTCAGCGCCCGGGCGATGCCGATGCGCTGGCGCTGGCCGCCCGAAAATTCATGGGCGTAGCGGTCATAGGCGTCGACCGGCAACTCGACCGCGGCAAGTGCCTTCTCGGCCTTCGCCCGCCGCTCGGACTTCTTGCCGATGCCTTGAATGTCCAGGCCTTCGGTGAGGATCTGCCCTATCGTCATGCGCGGCGACAGGCTGGCGAAGGGATCCTGGAAAATATACTGCATCTTGCGGCGCTGGCGGCGCAACTGGGCGGCACCCAGCCTGGTGATGTCGGTGCCGTCATAGTTGATTTGGCCGGATGTCGGCTCGATCAGACGCAGCACCGAGCGGCCGATCGTCGTCTTGCCGGACCCGGATTCGCCGACCAGGCCGACCACCTGGCCACGCCTGATATCGAAGGAAATATCCTCCAACGCCCTTACGACGGGTCCGCGCGAGAACGCTGTCGGCGCAAAATGCTTGGCCAGGTTTTTGACAGCGAGGAAAGGGGCGTCGGCCATCAGAGCTCCTCCCAACGCAGGCAGCGGCTTTGCTGGGTCGGCGTCGCCCCAAACAAGGGCGGGACCGCGGCGCGGCAGGCAGCGATAGCCATCGGGCAACGCGGCGCGAAGGAACAGCCCTTGGGCAGCAAGGCGAGCGACGGAACATTTCCGGCAATGGTGGGGAGCGGCGTCCCCGCCGCCTTCAGCGCCGTGGCCTGGCCGAGCCGCGGCACCGAGCGCATCAACCCTGCGGTATAGGGATGACGCGGACGGGTGAACACTTCGCTCACCGGACCTGTTTCGACGATACGCCCGGCATACATCACCGCCACCCGGTCGGCGATTTCGGCGACGACTCCGAGATTGTGGGTGACGAACAGGATGCCCATGCCGCGCTGCGCCTGCAGGTCGGCCAAAAGATCGAGGATCTGGGCCTGTATGGTGACGTCCAGCGCGGTCGTCGGCTCGTCGGCGATCAGCAAGCCCGGATCGCAGGACAGGGCCATGGCGATGGTGGCGCGCTGGCGCATCCCGCCCGAAAGTTCGTGCGGATATTGCCGCGCCCGCCGCTTCGGATCGGGAATGCCGACCTGCGCCAGCAGCCGCACCGCGTCTGCTGCTGCTTCGCGGTGCGACTTGCCGAGATGGATGCGGATCGGTTCGGCGATCTGCTCGCCGATCGTGTAGACCGGGTTGAGGCTGGTCATCGGCTCCTGGAACACCATGCCGATCTCGTTGCCGCGTATCTTGCGCAGCGACTCGGCATCGAGGCTGGTCAGTTCGGTGACCGTGCCGTTCTTGCGCCGCAGCGCGATCGACCCCTCTGCGATATGTCCGACCCTTTTCGGCAAGAGGCCGATGATCGACAGGCTGGTGACGGACTTGCCGGATCCGGATTCGCCGACGAGCGCCACCGTCTCGCCGGAGCCGATCGTCAGGTCGACATCCGTTACCGCCGCGATGTCGCGCCCCGCGATGCGGAACACCGCGCGCAGGCCGGAAATCGAGAGGATCGGCGCGACACTCAGCGGAGCAGCCCCACGTCGCGAAGGATCATGTCGACCTTCGCGGTTTCCTCCTCGTTCAGGCTGCGTTGCGGCCGCGCCATGGTGTTGGAGGCAATGATGCCGAGGCTCTTCATCGCCGCCTTGAAGGCGCCGACGCCGGCCGAGCCGGCGCTTGTCCTGCCGAGCGAGATCCAGACGATCTCGAACAGCTTTAACAGCCGCTCCTGCTCCAGGCGGGCTTCGGCATGCTGGCCCGCCTGCGTCAGCTTCCACAGCCTGACATAACCATGCGGGTCGACATTGGCGAGCCCCGGCACGACGCCATGCGCACCCATCGCCAGCACGCTATCGACCAGTATCTCGGAGCCGGTCATGCCGAAGAAGCCGGGGTCGTCGGCCATGTCCTTGAGCACGTAACGCAGATTGCCGTCATCGCCGCTGGAATCCTTGATGCCCGCGATGGCGCCTTCCCTGGCGAGGCCGACCGTGGTCTTGCGCTCCAGCTTGACGTGGACGCAGACCGGGATGTCGTAGGCGATGACCGGAATGTCGATCGCATCCTTGATATAGCGGAAGTGGTCGCCGATCTCCGGCTGGCTGGTGCGGGTATAAAACGGCGCGGTGACGACGATGGCGTCGGCGCCGGCCGATCTGGCGATCCGGGCGTGGTTGATGACGCGGTCGGTCGTCGGGTCGATGACCCCGGCGAAGATCGGAACCCGGCCGTTATTGACCTTGACCGCGTGCTCGAGGACGGCCCTGCGGCCCGCCTCGTCGTGGAAGACCACCTCGCTGGTCGAGCCGAGCACGAACAGCCCGTGAACGCCGCCGTCGAGCAGGTTCTCGATGGTGCGGGTGAACGACGGAAAGTCGATGCTGAAATCGGCATTGAGCGGGGTGACGACAGGTGGCACGACGCCGGTAAACAGGGGCATTTTGATGAACCTTTGAGGTCAGTTGAGATCGGAGCGGGGGTCGAATGCGTCGCGCAAGCCGTCGCCGATGAAGTTGATGGCGAGCACGGTGAGCACCAGTGCGGCGCCCGGGAACATCCATTGCCAGGGGTAATTTTCAAGCACGACGGTGGAGCGGGCGAGATTGAGCATGTTGCCCCAGCTGGCTTCGGGCGGTGCGATGCCGAGGCCGAGGAAGGACAGGCCGGCCTCGAGCAGGATGGCGTTGGCGATCTGCAAGGTGGCGTAGACGACCAGGATATCGATGCAATTGGGCAGGCCGTGCCGGAACAGCAGATGCGGCAGCCCTGCCCCCATGCCGCGGGCGGCAACGACGAAATCGCGCTCGCGCAGTTCGAGCAGCCGGGCGCGCACCATGCGCGACAGCACCGGCCAGGAGAGCAGCGAGATCACCAGTATGGTCGGCGCGATGCCGGTGCCGGCGATCGAAGCCAGCACCAGCAGGAAGATCACCGGCGGCAGCGTCATCGCCAGATCGACCAGGCGCATCACCGTGCCGTCGACGAGGCGCCCGCCAAAGCTGGCGACGGCGCCGACCAGGAAGCCGATGACGGTGGAGATGGCGACCGAGCTGACGGCAACCAGCAATGAGATCCGCCCGCCTTGCAGCAACCGGGCCATGACGTCGCGCCCGACGCCGTCGCTGCCCAGCCAATGAATGGCCGACGGCGCCTTGTTCATTGCTCGGAGGTCGATGGTGTTAGGACCGAACGGCCACCACAAAGGATACGTCGAAACCGCCAGCAGGATCGGGATGACGATCAAAAGCCCGGCACGCGCCGCGCGGTTTTCAAAAAAGCGGTCGAGCGCGCGGCGAAGCGGGCCTTTGGTTTGCGGCACGGCTGTCGGGTCAACTGTAGGATCTGGCGCCGTGATTGCCATCATGCCACCTGAATGCGCGGGTCGACGACGGCATAGACGACGTCGGTCAAGAGGTTGACCAGGATGACGCAAACGCCGATCACCAGGGTAGCGCCCATGATCACCGGGTAATCGCGGGTGCCGACGGCGTTGACCAGAAGCAGTCCCATGCCCGGCCAGTTGAACACGCTTTCCAGGAAGATGGCGCCGCCGATGGCGATGCCGACAGTCGAGCCGATCAAGGTAATGACCGGCAAGAGCGCATTGCGGGTCGCGTGCTTGATGATAACCCAGAACTCGCGCACGCCCTTGGCACGCGCCGTCCGCACGTAATCCTGGTTGAGCACTTCCAGCAGCGAGGCGCGCATGTAACGCATGATCAGCGCGGCATGGCCGACGGACAGCAGGCAGGCGGGCAGGACGAGGTGCGCAAGCACATCCGTCGCCGAGAACGGCGCACCCGCGGTCTGCATGCCGCCGGACGGCGCCCAGCGCAGCAGCACCGAGAAGAAATAGAGACCGAGCAGCGCTGTCAGAAAAGCCGGGCTGGAGATACCGATAAACGACAGCACCGACAGCGCGATGTCGGATGGTTCGTTACGGCGCACCGCGCTGAAAATGCCGGCGGAAATGCCGAGCACGATGGCGATCGCCAGGCCCGTACCCATCAGCAGCGCCGTCGGGCCGATGCGTTCCATGACCAGTGGCAGCACGGCAACGCCGCTGCGCTGGATCGAATAGCCGAAGTCACCGCTCAGCGCCGCGCGCAGCCAGGCGAGATATTGCACGGGAAGCGGCCGATCGAGCCCGAGCCGTTCGCGCAGGCCCTCGAGGTCGGAAGCCGACATGGGGACCGATGGGTTGATATAGGCGTCGATCGGATCGCCCGGCGCCAGCCGCAACAGGATGAAGATGAGGACGCTGAGCGCGACCAGCATCAGCAATCCTGTGGCGCTGCGGCGGGCGATGAAGCTCAACATGGGCTTTCCGTGGCGGTGGCAGGCGGCGCCAAAGTGGTCCCGCCTGCTCGCTCGGTTGCGGGTTTCTTACTGGATGTCCCAGCGCTCGGGGTGAGCTGCGTAGGGGCCGCCGCCCGGCGCCGGCGTCCAGACGAAGTCATGCAGCTTGTTGGAGGCTACGCCATAGCGGTTGGCCACCCACAACGTCGCCCAGGGTAGCTCCTTGTTCATCACCTTGCAGACCCCCTGCCAGGATTGATCGAGCTTGGCCGGATCGGTTTGGCCTAGCGCGGCGTCCAATGCGGTGCTCAGATCGTCGAACTCGATGCGCATGGTGTTGAAGCCTGCCGGCGGGATCTGCGACTTGTTGAGGCCGGGATTGAGGCCGGCCGGGTTGGGGCCGTTCTGCAGGCCGGCATAGACCATCGGAAAGGCGTTCCAGTCCGGCGTGCCTTGCTTGTAGACGATGCCGTTGTAGGTCGGCGTATCGACGACCCGCGGCACCACATTGATGCCGACCTCGGCCAGCATCGACTGGACAGCGGCCATCACATTGGCCGCTTGCGGCGAGCCGTAATAGGTCAGCAAGGTGATCGGCTTGTCGCCGTTGATCTTGTCCCAGCCGGCCTCGCTCAGCAGCGCCTTGGCCTTTGCCGGATCGTAGGCATAGGGTTCGAGGCCTGCGGGAACGAGATGCGGCGCGACATAGCCGCAATTGGCTGGCTCGGCGGCACCGCCGTAGAGGCTGTCGATGATGGCGTTGCGATCGATCGCGTACATGATCGCCTGGCGGACACGGATATCCCTAAACAGGTCGACCTTCTGGTTCAGGCCGATATAGTTGACCACGTACGAGGCACCTTCGATCACCTTGAAATTGCTGTCGCTCTTGAACGATGCCGCATCGTCGGGCTCGACATAGGTGAACTGGATTTCGCCGGCACGGAGTGCGGCAACGGCCGCCGCCGGCGACTCGAAATAGCGGTTGATGAGCACGTCTACCTTCGGCTTGCCGCCGCGATAATCGTCATCGGCTGCCAGTTCGACATATTGGTCGGTCACGTAGCGCTTGAACTTGAACGGGCCGGTGCCGACCGGAGTGGTCGACCACCAGGTGCTTGTCGCCAGCGATTCCGGCGGCAGAGCGGCCAGGGCATGCTCCGGCAGGATCATCAGCTGCGAGAGGATGGATAGAAACGAGCCGTTCGGTTTCGATAGCTTCACCACTGCGGTGTGGTCATCCGGGGCATCGACCGAGGCGATGTTGGCGAGGCGGGCGGCAAACAGGCTGCCGGAGGCCTTGTTCTTGGCAAGCTCGAGGGTGAACTTGACGTCCTTCGAGGTGAACGGTTTGCCGTCATGCCAGGTCTCGTTGACCAGGTTGAACGTATAGCTCAGCTGGTCGTCGCTGATCTTGTAGTCCTTGGCGAGGTCGCCTTCGATATCGGCCAGCCCGGCATTGTAGATGACCAGCGGTTCAAAATAGGTGCTGATCCAGGTGTAGCCGCCGGTCGCCACCAGCGGGTTGAAGTTCTTGGGAAAACCGCCGGGACCGACGTCGAAGCCGCCCGCAATGGTCTTGGCGCTTTGTGCCTGGACACTGGTCAATGGGGCAATGCTGGCGAGCAGCAGCCCGGCGACTGAGAATGCGATGGTCCTGATACGCATGGTTTCCTCCCTTGGCATAGTCAGGTTGTTCTTCAGCTTGTTCGGTTTTTTGCGATAACCTGCTGGATCCCCCGGTAATGGTCGTCGAGCCGCCGACGCGCCTGGTCGACGTCCTTGGCGGCGACAGCCTCGACGATCTCGTGATGGTCGCGCCATGTCGCCAGCGGCGTCGGATTATCGAGATTGGTGAAATTCGAGGCCTTGTTGAACGCCGTCCAGAAGATGTCGATCAGCGCGCTCAGCATGTGATTGTTCTGGCAGCGGAACAGCAGCTGATGGAATTGCTGGTCCTCTTCGGCGAAGCTCTCATGGCGCTCGGCACGTTGCCGCATGCGCTCGGTCAACTGGCGCAGCGCCTCGATGTCCTCGGCACTGATCATCTCGATCGTCTTGGCGATGAGGCCGGTTTCCAGCACGCGACGGATTTCGCGCAGCTCTTCGACATCGCGCAGCGAATCCTGCAAACCGTAGGCCAGGTTATCCAGCAGCGGCTTGAACGAGAACTCCTTGACGAACACGCCGATGCCGCGTCGCGTCTCCAGGATGCCGATCGATTCCAGCGCCTTGATGGCTTCCCGCACGGAGTTGCGGCCGACGCCGAGCCGCTGCGCCAGGAACGTCTCCGGCGGCAGGGGATCGCCTGCCTTGAGCTGGTTGCTTTCGATATAGGCCCTGAGGCTTTCCTGCACGGTGACGTAAAGCAGCGGCGGTCTGCTCAACGGTTCGATCGACTTCAGTTCCGCCATCCCACTGCCTTCATCATCCGCTGAAGCTTGCCCGCCGCTTGTCGTATAGCCACTTGTAGGATATCCTGCAAGCCCATAACAAAGCTGCTGCCTCCGAATGAAGATTACCCTCGCCGGCTCGAGCCACTGGCACGCCGAAATACACCTCGACGCCGCACGCTTTTACGGCACGGAGATCACCGGTATCTGGGACGAGGATCCTGGCCAAGCGCAAGCGTTCGCCGCGCATCACGACCTGCCGTTTATCGAAGATTTCAAGGAGATACTCTCCAGCCCGCCGGATGTGATCCTGTTGATGGGGCACCCTTCGATGGTGCCGGCGCGGGCACGTGCGATCATCGCGGCAAGGATACCGCTGATCCTGGAGAAGCCGGCGGCCAGCCATACGAGGGAACTGATGGCGCTGCGCGACCTTGCCAGGCAGCACCAGGCTTTTGTCGCTGTTCCCCTGCCCAACCGTTTCGGGCCGGCCGTTGCCGGCCTTGAACGGCTGCGCCGGCAAGGTCGCGCCGGCCCCGTGGCGCATTGCCAGTTCCGGCTGGTCAACGGCCCGCCGCAACGCTACATCGCCGACGGTGTCGCCTGGGTGCTCGACCCGGCGGTTGGTGGCGGGGGTGCGTTGAGGAATCTCGGCATACACGGCGTCGACGCGGCACTCAGCCTCGCAACCGGCAAGCTCGGCCTGAAAAGCGTTTCGATCGCGAACCGCATCCATCCCGGCCCGGTCGAGGATCACGCACTTCTGGTGCTGGAAGACGAGGCCGGCGCGCTGTTCATCGTCGAGGCCGGTTACACCTTTGCTTCGATGCGCCCCGGCGGTGACTTCGAGTGGCGCATCGTCAGTGCCAATGCCACCCTCATCGATCATGGCGACCATGTTATCTGCGCAACGCTCGACGACGCGGCAATCGTCGACTTGCCGGTCGAACTGCCGGCAACGCGCTATCGTCTGTTCATGCGCGATACGCTTGACCGGCTGGCCAGAAAGGCGCCTCCGCCGGTGTCCATCGAAGATTATGTTGCGGCGATGTCGCTGATCGACGCCGCTTATCAAAAGGCAGGACCATGATTGGAATAGGAATTATCGGCGCCGGCGATTTCGGCGCAGCCCATGCGCGGGCAATCCGCGAGGTTGGAAATATTCGCCTCGTCGCGTCCTGCCGGGGAAATACCGATGCGTTGGAGCGATTCACCGCCGAATATGGCGGCCGCGGCTACACTGATTGGCGCAAGCTGCTGGACGACAAGGAGGTGGATGCGGTCCTCATTGCCAGCCCGCACCATCTCCATGCCGAAATGGCCATCGGCGCGGCAAAGGCCGGCAAGCATATCCTGCTCGAAAAACCGATGGCGCCGACGGTGGCCGCCTGCGATGCGATCAACGCCGCCGTGGCCGATAGCGGCGTCAAGCTGATGGTCGCCCACCTTATGCATTTCGCCCTGCCCTGCATGGCGGCCAGGCAAATTCTGGAGGAAGGAGCGCTCGGCCGGCCGCTCGCCGGATCGAGCTGGATCATCAAGCTGTGGATGGAGCACAATCGCCGCGACTGGCATCTGCGCAAGGCGACCGGCGGCGGCATGCTGTTGACGGCCGGCATCCACGCGGTCGATCGCCTGGTCTGGCTGATGGATGACGATGTCGTGTCGGTGAGCGGCATGCTCGGCGCCAAGTTCCATGACCAGGAAGCAGACGACAGCGCTCTGCTCGGATTGCGCTTCGCCGGCGGCGGCATCGGCCAGGTGCAGAGCGTCGGCTATCGCACCGGCGCCACCACCTATGCCATGGATCTGGTCTGCGAGCGGGGAACGCTGCGCATCGACATGGACCGCGGCACCATGCTTGGCCGCGAGACGGTCTGGACCGAGCTGCCCGGTTCCTTTGAGCCGAACTGGATGCATAACGCGCTGGTGCGCGAATGGAACGCAATGCGCGATGCCATTGCCGATGACACGCCTGTGCCGGTCGACGGCATCTATGCGCGCAAGATCATCGCTATTATCGAGGCTGCCTTCGCGTCGAACGAAACCCGCCGCGAACACGAGATCGCCGGTGGACGCTGACCTCGACGACCATCTGGCCCGCTTGCCCGCACACGCACCGCGCGGCATCTGGGGCGCGGTGATGCTGGCCATCGACGATCGCGGAGCGATCGACTGGCAGGCGACGGAAGAGACGATCGCCCGACTCTGCGCCTCAGGCGTCGACGGCGTCTATTCCAATGGCACGGCCTGCGAATTCCATTGCCAGACCGAGCCCGAATTCGACCGGCTTTGTGAGTTGGTCGCAACCATAGCCGGCCGCGCGCGCCTTCCTTTCCAGATCGGCATCAGCCAGTCCAATCCGCGCGTTGCGCTGGAGCGACTGACGCGGGTCGCCGGACTTCGCCCGGCGGCGGTGCAGTTCACGCTGCCCGACTGGTGGCCGCCCAGCGACGACGAGGTCATGCGCTTTGCCGGCGGCCTGTGCGACGCCGCGCCTGAAACGCCGCTGGTGCTCTACAATCCGCCGCACGCCAAGCGCCACCTGACGCTCGACGGCATCGCCAGTCTGCGTGCGGCCTTGCCATCGCTGGTCGGCGCCAAGCTGCCGGGCGGCGACGCCGGCTGGTATGCCGACATGCGCCGCAAACTGGACGGATTTTCCGTCTTCGTCCCCGGCCACACGCTGGCAGCAGGCTATGCTGGAGGGGCCCATGGCAGCTATTCCAACGTTGCCTGCCTCAACCCGAAGGGCGCGATGATGTGGTGGCAGATAATCCGCACCGACATGGCCGCCGCTGCCGAGGTCGAGGCCCGCACAAAGGCCTTCCTCGCCGCACATGTCCTACCGTTTCGCACCCGTTACAATGTCGGTGATGCAGCACTCGATAAGGCGATGGCGGCGGCCGGCGGCTGGGCGCCGCTCGGCCCACGACTGCTCTGGCCCTACAGCTCCGTTCCCGATCAGGAAATACCGACGCTGGCCAGGGCGGCTCACGCGGCTTTCCCGGAATGGTGGTAGACCTGTCACCAAGGCGCGGGACGACGGAGGCTCTTCAGCAGCCGGCGCGTGCTCCCTGTGTCGCGCGTGACGCAAACGCCCCCGGCTGAGGGACATCGGCCTCGCGCCGTGCCAGCGAATTGCGCAGCAGTGCGATCGCCTCGCGGCTGGCGGTCGCAATCTCGCGTGGCCTGTCGATGCCGACGATCATGAACTCCTTGATCCCCAAAGCGGCGTAGGAAAGCAGCGAAAGCGCGACCTGCGCCGGCGGCCCGGCAAGTTCGAGCGCCTTCTGGCAGGAAGCGGCCGGTTTGTCTTCCGAACGGATTCGGACGGGAAGCGCGAAACGCAGCTTGCCGGCCCGGCCGTGTTCGGCAGCAGCGCCGCGTACGCGCTCCATTGACTGGCGGATTTCTGCAAGTGAGCCAGGCGCCAGCTCGAACACGTCCGCATGCCTGCCCGCGACCCTGAGCGCAGTGCCCGACTGCCCGCCCATGCGGATGATCACATCGGCACCATGCGGCCCCTTGCGCGGCACATAGCCGCCTTTGATGCTGTAAAAGGTGCCTTCATGGTCGAACGGCCTGTCGTTCGACCACAACCGCTTCAGCAGCACCAGATATTCGTCGATGCGTTGCCAGACCACCGTATGGCCGGCCGGACGTGCCTCGGCATCGTCGTCGCTCAGCGGCTCGCTGAGCATCCTGAGCGACAGCCGGCCACCGCTTCTCGCGTCGAGGGCAGCGAGCTGCCGCGCCGCCACGGTTGGTTCGATCACGCCTGCCCAATGCGTGAGCACGACCTCCAGGGACGAGGTCCGGTCCAGCGTCTGGGCGGCAAGGTCCATATTGGTCAGCAGCCCGGCCTGGTCGTCGATGACGATCTTCCGGAATCCGGCATCCTCGATCAGTGACAGCTTCGTCGCGGTCTCGACAAAGTCGTAGAAAAAGCTGGCGTTGGTGGCGTGGATCTTACCGGGAACATGCGTGAACTCGATTGGCATTGCCATCTCCTCCATCACGTTGGAATCAGGGCGCGCAAAAGCGCACCGACATTCGGTTCATCAACTCCGGAATTTCTGCAAACGGCAGGCCGCTGTCCCGAGGAAGCCTCGATGATCAGAGCCTTGACAATCAGGGGATCAGCCCCAGTACCACTGCCCCGGTGAATACAAACGCAAGGGCAAAGACGAGATAGGCGAAAGCGCCGGCATAGGCCGGCCGCCACACCTGGTCGGAACCCAGCCTTTGGCCTTTGCGGGCAGTCTGAGCGTTCTGGCTATAGGACATATCGACCTCCGTCTCGGCGCTTAATCTATAAAATCAGTAGACTTTGTCGAGTGCTATTTTCGCGCGATCCTTAGAACAATTTTCTCCAAATGATAGACACATTAGTGCTTTTACTGCTTAGCGCTGCCTTTCGAGGCATGCCAGGGTGACGGCAGGAAACGTCAGGTCCATGTGTCTGTGGCTCCTTGGCCATCCAATGGATGAGGGATAGCATCGCTTCAGCGGAAAGCCGCGACGTCACGGCAAGGCAGCAGGGAGCAAACCATGGGCACAAGACTGGCCGGCAAGGTCGCCATCATTTCGGGCGGCGCGACGGGAATGGGCGGTGCGGCCTCGGAGCTTTTCGCGGCCGAGGGCGCCAAGGTGGCGATCGTCGACCGCAACGGCGAAGCGGCGGCGGCCACCGCAGCGGCGATCAGGCAACGCGGCCATGTCGCCGAGCACTGGGTCGCCGACGTATCGGATGAGGCGCAGGTCGAAGCGGCGGTGAAGGGCGCGACGGAAAAATTCGGCCCGGTCACGGTTCTGTTCAACCACGCCGGCACCCTCGTCATCAAACCCTTCCTGGAGACCACGCTGCAGGAATGGGACTGGCTGCATGCCGTCAATGTGCGTTCGATGTTCCTGATGACGCGTGCCGTGCTGCCCGGCATGATCGCCGCCGGCGGCGGTTCCATCGTCTGCACCTCGTCGATCTCGGCGGTGGCGGCGACGCCGATGGAGGTGCTTTACGACACCACCAAGGGCGCCTGCCATATGTTCGCGCGTGCCATCGCCGTCGAGTTCCGCGACCGCAACATCCGCTGCAATGCGGTCTGTCCAGGCTTCATCAGGACACCGCATGGCCTGCGCGAGGTCGCCGATCTCGACAAACTCGGCGTCGATGTCTCCGACGCGGCAATGGCGGCGCAACAAGGGCGGATCGGCGAGCCGGAAGAGGTCGCGAAGGCAGCCCTGTTCCTGGCCAGCGACGAGGCCAGCTTCGTCAACGGCGCCCATCTGTTCGTCGATAACGGCTTCACCGCGATGTGAAAGGCGAAGCGCCGCTACCGCTCTTCGCGCCGGAACGGCTTGAGCAGCGCCGACGGGGCCACCGCATTGCGCGACATCACCGCCATAGCGACGATGGTGAAGATGAACGGCAGCATCAGGAACGTCTCGTAGGGGATATGGCCAAGCCCGCTCGCCTGCATGCGCAACTGCAAGGCATCGACGAAAGCAAACAGCAATGCCGCGCCTGCCGATCGCCACGGATCCCAGCGGCCGAAAACGACGAGCGCGATTGCCACCCAGCCGCGCCCCGAAACCACGCCAAAGGTGAAGGCGTTGAATTGCGCCATCGACAGGAAGGCACCGGCCAGCCCCATCAAGGCACCGCCGAGGATCACCGCCTGGAAGCGTGTTGCAATGACGCTGACGCCGGCCGAATCGGCGGCGCGCGGGTTTTCACCGACCATGCGGACCGACAAGCCCCACGGCGTGCGGTAGAGCACGAAGGCGGCCAGCGGTATGGCCAGCATCGCCATGTAGACCAGCGAGAACTGGTTGAACACCGCCGGCCCAAGCACCGGAATGCCGGACAGGATCGGGATCGGCAGCGTCTCGAATCCCTTGATGTTCGGCGGTACCGATTGCTGGCCGAAGATCAGCCGGTAGAGGAAATAGGCAAGGCCGGAGCTAAACAGCGTCACGCCGATGCCGCAGACATGCTGGCTGAGGCCGAGCGCTACAGTGAACAGCGCGTGCACGGCGCCCATCAGCGCCCCGGTCAGCACCGCCGCTAGCACGCCAAGCCAGAGGCTGCCGCTGAGGCTCGCCGCGGTGAAGCCGGTCATCGCCGACAAAAGCATGATGCCTTCGATGCCGAGATTGAGCACCCCGGCGCGCTCGGAGAACATCTCGCCCAGCGTCGCGAAGGCTAGCGGCGTGGCGATGCGGATGATCGCGGCAAGGAAGCCGACCTGGAAGATCTGTTCCAGCACCACGCTCATTTGGCTATTCCCACGCGACGGATGCGATAGGCGGTGAACAGCAGCGCCACCAGCATGGCGAGCAGCGCAGTTCCCTGGATGACATCGCTGAGGAAGGCCGGAACGCCGGTCGCCCGCGACATCGCCTCGGCGCCGGTCATGACGGCGGCAAGGAAGATCGCCGCCGGCACCACGCCGAGCGGATTGAGCCTCGCCAGCATGGCGACGACGATGCCGGAATAGCCATAGCCCGGCGAGATGTCGCTCATCACCTGGAAATGCACGCCGCCGACCTCGCCGACGCCCGCAAGGCCGGCCAATGCGCCAGACAGCAGCGCCGTCGAAATCAGCACCCGCTCGACATTGATGCCGCCATAGCGCGCCGCCTCGGGGTTTTCGCCGGTGACCCTGATGCGGAAGCCGAGCGTCGTGCGCGCGACCACGAACCAGATCACCGGTGCGGCGACCAGCGCCGCGACGACGCCGAGATGCAGCCGCGTGCCTTCGAGCAGCACCGGAAAATTGGCCGTATCCTCGATCGGCGGCGAGATCGGGTAGCCGCTGAAACTGTCCTTCCATGGCCCCTCGATCAGCGCCATCAATGCATAGAAAATGACCGAGTTGAGCAGCAGTGAGCTGACCACGTCATCGACCCTGAATTTTACCCGCAGCGTGGCGGGGATCAGGGCGACGGCCGCGCCGGCGGCAGCGCCCGCCAGCGCCATCAGCAGCATGGCGAGCGGCCCCGGCATCGGGATTGCACCGACGGCACAGCTCGCCACCGCACCAGCCAGCAATTGCCCTTCGGCGCCGATGTTCCAGAATTTGGCGCGGAAGGCGACCGCCACGGCCAGTCCGGTGAAGATCATCGGCGCGGCACGCACCAGCGTTTCGGTGACGGCGTAGCTGTCGCCCAGCGACGCCGAAAACATCACGCCATAGGCCTCGACGACGCCGGCGCCGGCCAGTGCGATGAGGCCGCTGCACAGGATCAGCGTCGCGCCGATTGCGAGCAGCGGCAGCGCCAGATTGAACCAGGCGGGCGTTGAGGTGCGGGCCTCGAGACGGAACATCAGGCATGGCCCTCCGCGCCGGTCATCATCAACCCGAGTCTGGCGATGCTGGCGTCGGCGCTGTCCAGCGTGCCGACGATGCGGCCCTCATACATCACCGCGATACGATCCGAGAGCATCAGCAACTCTTCCAGATCCTCGCCGATGACGACGATGCCGCAGCCCTTGGCGCGCATGTCGAGGAATTTTTCGTGGATGAAGCGCGCAGCGCCGATGTCGAGGCCGCGAGTCGGCTGCGAAACGATCAGCACCTTCGGATCGAAAGCGAGTTCGCGCGCCAGAAGCGCCTTTTGCAGATTGCCGCCGGAAAGCGCCCCGGCGCGCGTCATCGGCCCGGGGCAACGTATATCGTAGGCCTTGATCTGCGCCTCGGCGAAGGCGCGGATCGCATCCGGCTTGAGCAGGCCGTTGCGGCTGAACGCCGCCGTGCCGATGCGCGGCAGCACCATCGAATCGGCAAGCGGCAGATTGGTGACCAGCCCGGTCGTCATGCGGTCTTCCGGGATGCGGCCGAGGCCGAGCGCCTGGACTGTGCTCGGCGAGAACCGCGAAACCGTTTTGCCGGCTATGGTCATCTTCCCGGCATCGGGCGCACGCACGCCGGAGATGACCTCGGCAAGCGCGCGCTGGCCATTGCCGGAGACGCCGGCGATGCCAAGGATCTCGCCGCCACGAACCGACAGCGAAACATCGCGCAGCGCCATGCCGGAATGATGCAATGTCGAGATACCGTCGAGGGTCAGCACGGCCGCACCGGGCATCGACGGTCCTCTGGCCGGAGGCACGATCTCGTGGCCGCACATCAGCCGCGCCATCTCCGAGGACGTGGTGCTGGCCGGCGCATCGACGCGGCCGGCAACGCGCCCATGCCGGAGCACGACGCAGCGATGCGTCAGCGCCCGCACCTCGGTGAGCTTATGCGAGATGAAGATGATGCCGAGCCCTTGTGCCGCCATCGAGCGCAGCGCCGAAAACAGCCCGTCGACCTCGGTTGGTGCCAACACCGCCGTCGGCTCGTCGAGGATCAGCAGCCTTGCGCCGCGAAACAGCGCCTTGACGATTTCGAGCCGCTGTTGCTCGCCGACCGACAGCGCCGAGACGGGGAGGTCCGGGTCGAGCGTCAGCCCGTGCTGGCGGCCGATCTCGGCGAGCCGCGCCAGCCCGCCGGCGCGGTCGATCCGGCCCGATCTGCCGGGAATGCCGATCAAGAGGTTCTCCAGCACCGAAAGCCGCGGTGCGAGATGAAAATGCTGGTGCACCATGCCGATGCCGGCGGCCAGCGCATCGGCCGAACTGTTGATCGCCACCGACCGGCCCTGCACCAGGATCTCGCCGGCATCGGGCGCATAGGCGCCGAACAGCACGTTCATCAGCGTCGTCTTGCCGGCGCCGTTTTCGCCGAGCAGCCCGAGGATTTCACCCGGCGCGACGCTGAGATCGACGGCCTCGTTCGCCTTGACGGCGCCAAAGCTCTTGGAGATGCCGCGCATTTCGATGAGAGGGGCAGGCGTTGACAAGGGTGCTCCCGATCGGAATTGGCTTTACGATTCAGCTTTGATCGACGGGAATGCGCTGCACCCCCCTCTGGCCTGCCGGCCATCTCCCCCTCAAGGGGGGAGATCGGATGTCACTTCGGCTTTCGCAAATCGTCAGCGCTGAAGAGGAGGGCGCTGTCGGCGAAGCTGCTAATCTCCCCCCTTGAGGGGGAGATGGCCGGCAGGCCAGAGGGGGGTGCGACAAGCACCAACCCCAAAAGACAGAGCCCTAATCCGAGACCGGCGTATTCTCATCGACGTCGACGCGGAAATTGCCGTCGAGGATCTCTGCCTTCTTCTTCTCGACCAGTTCCTTGACCTCGGCCGGCAGCGTCTTGTCGAACTTGTGGTAGGGCGCGAGGTAGGAGCCGCCCTTGGCCATGCGCGAGAAATCGCCGTAATCCTGCGCGGTGAAGACGCCGGCCTTGACCAGCTTGATCGCCTGCTCGACGGTCGGATACATGTCCCAGACCGGCCCGGTGATCACGGTGTCGGGGCCGAGGCTCGACTGGTCCGACATGTTGGAGATGGCGAGGATCTTCTTCTCCGCCGCCGCTTCGATGACGCCGAAGCGCTCGGCATAGATGACGTCGACGCCGGCATCGATCTGGGCGACGGCCGCTTCCTTTGCTTTTGGCGGATCGAAGAACGAGCCGATGAAGGCGACCTTCTTCTTGATGTCGGGATTGACCTCCCTGGCGCCGGCAAAGAAAGCGTTGACCAGCCGGTTCACTTCCGGAATGCCCATCGCCGCGACGGCGCCGACCGTGCCTGACTTCGACATCTTTCCGGCGATCATGCCGGACAGATAGGCCGGCTCGTGAATCCAGTTGTCGAAGACGCCGAAATTCGGCTCGGCCGGCCCGGCGCCGGAGCCGAACAGGAAGGCGGTCTTCGGGAACTGCTTGGCGGTCCTGCGCGATTCGCGCTCGGCGGCGAAGGCATCGCCCAGCACCAGCTCATAGCCGCCCTGCGCATATTCGCGCATGACGCGGCTGAAATCGGCCGTCTGCACCTTCTCCGACCATTTGTATTCGATGCCGAGTTCCTTCTCGGCCTTCTGCAGGGCAACGTGGATCTGGTTGTCCCACGGCTCCTCGATCGGCGTGGCGAAGATCGCCGCCACTTTCAGCTTCTTGGTCTTGGCAAAGGCGCTGCCCGGCAGCATCGCCGCCGCCAGGCCGAGCGCGCCCAACTCCAGCACGTTGCGGCGCGAAAGCCCTTCGCGTTTCGATTGGATTCTGCTCTTTTTGTTGTCCATTGCATGCCCCTCTGTTCGACAGCCATGTCGAGCCGGCTGTTCGGAAAATATAAAGACAGGGAACTATGGAACGACGCCGGACCTTTGTCCACATGGTCAAATTTCGGGTAATGTCTCAGTTTGAAATTTGACGCGATTGAACGTGCCGCAATAGCCGAAGGACGTAAGGCTCTATTTCAAGCCTTCGCGCGGTTGAAAGAATGCTTTCCCACGTTTTTTGCGGTTCATGGCCATTTGCGATCAAGCTCGGCGCGTTGTGAAAGGCGTCCGCGAGCATCCGTGCCTTTTCCGGTTTGTCAGTCCCTCGAATTTCGACGAGAACATAATGCAGAATTATGAGGATTGTATCGTTGGTAATGGGTTGAGGATCGCTCAATTCAAACAGCTTTCTTGCAAGGGCCACACTTTCCCGGCCTAGGCGCAACGGTGTCCATCATTTCGCAAGGATCGCCCATTGACCAGAGCGTCTTTCGCATATCGGGCAAACGAGATAGGCGGCGCCAGGGCTCTGCCCCAGGGCGGCCAAAAGATCAAACGCGTTCGAGCGCCACGGCGATGCCCTGGCCGACACCGATGCACATGGTGGCGAGCGCGTATCTGGCGCCGCGTTCACGCAGCTCCAGCGCCGCCGTGCCTGATATGCGCGCACCCGACATGCCGAGCGGATGGCCGAGCGCGATGGCACCGCCATTCGGGTTGACGTGCTCCGCATCCTCGGCAATGCCGAGCTGGCGCAGCACGGCGATGCCTTGCGAGGCGAAGGCCTCGTTGAGCTCGACGACGTCGAACTGTTGCGGCTCCAGGCCGAGCCGGGCACACAGCTTCTGCGTGGCCGGCACCGGACCGATGCCCATGATGCGCGGAGCGACGCCGGCGGTGGCACCGCCCAGAATACGGGCGATCGGCGTCAACCCGTATCTTTTCGCGGCTGCTTCCGAGGCGACGATCAGCGCCGCGGCGCCGTCATTGACGCCCGAAGCATTGCCGGCCGTAACCGTGCCGCCTTGCCGGAACGGCGTCGGCAACTTGGCCAACGCTTCGATCGACGTGCCCCCGCGGGGATGCTCATCTCTGTCGACAACGACCGGATCGCCCTTGCGCTGCGCGATCGTCACCGGCGTGATTTCCTTTGCCAGCCGGCCGCTGGCTTGTGCGGCTACAGCCTTGTCCTGGCTGCGCACGGCAAATGCGTCCTGGTCGGCGCGGGAGACAGCGAACTCTTCCGCCACGTTCTCGCCGGTCTCCGGCATCGAATCGACGCCGTATTGCTTCTTCATCAGCGGATTGATGAAGCGCCAGCCGATCGTGGTGTCGTAAATCTCGGCATTGCGCGAAAAGGCGGTCTCTGCCTTCGGCAGCACGAACGGAGCGCGGCTCATCGATTCGACGCCGCCTGATATCATCAGCTCCGCCTCGCCGGCCTTGATGGCGCGGGCAGCAATCATCACCGCATCCATGCCCGAACCGCAGAGACGGTTGACGGTCGAGCCCGAAACCTCCTTCGGCAGGCCGGCCAGCAGCAGCGCCATGCGCGCCACATTGCGGTTGTCCTCGCCGGCCTGGTTGGCGCAGCCATAGACGATGTCGTCGATGGCAGCCCAATCAATGCCTGGATTGCGCTCGATCAGCGCCCTCAGAGGTATCGCGCCGAGATCGTCGGTACGGACCGCCGACAACGAACCGCCGAAGCGTCCGATCGGCGTGCGGATGTAGTCGCAGATATAGGCCTCGGCCATTATGCAGCCTTCCCGTTTGCGCTGATGATTTCTGCTCCCGACCCAGCCATGTTGGCCGCATTCTCCTTGAGACGAAAGCACATCTCGCCGCCGGCCGTTAGTCCAAAGAGAATTTCAGCTGCCGCCCGCCGGGAGCGGCGGATCAGCCGATGCTTTCTCCACCGTCGATCACCAGCGCCTGACCGGTCATGAAGGACGAGCGGTCGGAGACGAGGAACAGGATCGCTTCGGCGATTTCCTCCGCGCTGGCCCAGCGCTGCATGGGAATCTTGGTGCGGACATAGTTCTCGATCGCCGCCCGCCCGCCCATCTGCGCGATGAACGGCTCGTTGAAGGGCGTATCGACCCAGCCGGGGCACAGCGCGTTGATGCGGACATTGTGTTTGGCATAGTCGAGCGACATCTGCCGGGTCATCGCCACCACTGCATGTTTTGACGTTGCGTAGGCGATCATTTCGCGGTCGTAGAACACACCCGAATTCGAGGCGGTATTCAGGATCACCCCGCCGCCTTGCGCGATCATCGACGGCATGACCAGCCTGGCCGCGAGGAACTGCGCCCGCACATTGATCCGCCAGGAGGCATCCATGCCGTCGGCGCCGACTTCGGTCAGCGTGCCGCCGACCTGGATCCCGGCATGATTGTGCAGGATGTCGATCCGCCGATGCCGGCCCAGCGTTCCCGCAATGAGCTGCTCGACCGCCGCATCCTCGCCGACGTCGGTGGCGACGGCCTCGGCCCGACCGCCGGCCGCACGAATGTCGGAAGCGGTTGCTTCCCCCGCCGCCTGGTCCCTGTCGGCGATCACCACGAGCGCGCCTTCCCTGGCCATCATCATGGCGCCGGCACGCCCGATCCCCGACCCGGCACCCGTCACCACGGCGATGCGATCTCTCAGAATCATGTTTTTTTATCTTTCAGTGTGATGGTTTTCGTTGGCGCAGTTGCCATTGGGCAAGCACCACGAGCAAAACGGAGGCGACGAGCACGATCGTCGCGATGGCATTGATCTCCGGCGTGACCCCGCGCCGGATCGAGGCGAAGACATAGATCGGCAATGTCGTCTGTGCGCCGGCGACGAAGAAAGCGACAATGAAATCGTCGAAGGAGAATGTGAAGGCGAGCAGGAAGCCGGCGATCACCGCCGGCATGATCTGCGGCAACACGATGCTGCGGAACGTCGTCAGCGGGGTAGCGTAAAGATCGCTCGAGGCCTCGACCAGATTGCGGTCGAGGCTGCCGAGGCGCGTGCCGACAATCATCGCCACCAGCGCCATCGAAAACAGCCCGTGCGCGGCGATGATCGAGCCATAGCCGAGCGCCAGGCGCGGTGGCTGGTCGTTCGGCCACAGCGAAGCGACAAACGGGTTGACCACCCCGAATAGCTGGACCAGCGCGACCAGCGTCGAGATGCCGATGACGACGCCAGGAACGACGATCGCAGCACCCAAAAGCGCATCGAAGACGGCTCGCGTCCGCGCGCCGACACGCGCCAGGCCAAGCGCGGCCGCCGTGCCGCACAGCGCCGCCAGCAAGGCGCTGGTCGTGGCGATGAACAGGCTGTTCTTCAGCGCTTCGACCAGGAACGGGTTTGCCAGGGCCTTGCCGTACCATTGCACCGAGAAGCCAGTGAACTCGCTGGCGTGGTGGCCGGCGTTAAACGAAAACAGCACCACCAGCGCGATCGGCAGGTAGAGAAAGGCAAAGACCGCAACGACGAAGGCACGCATCAGATCAGGTCCACCCGGCGGGCACCCGAAAGCCGGGTCGAAATGCGGTTCGCGGCAAGCAGCACGACCACTGAAACCGCCACAAGTGTGATGGCGATTGCCGATCCAAATGGCCAGTTGCGCGATTGCAGGAACAGATCGACCAGCGCGTTGCCGATGAAGAAGACCTTGCCGCCGCCGAGTAGCGTCGGGATCAGATATTCGCCGAGCAGCAGGATCATGACCAGCGAGAAGCCGGTCATCACACCTGGCAGCGACAGCCGCAGCGTCACGCCGAGGAATGTCGAGATCGGCGTCGCGCCGAGATCGGCGGAGGCCTCCAGTAGCCGGCGGTCGAGCCGCTCGAGGCTGACATAGATCGGCAGGATCATCAGCGGCAGATAACCATAGACGATACCGAGCAGAACCGCTCCCGGCGTGTTGATCAGCCGCACGTCCTCCAGCCCGACATAGGCCAGCAGAGCTGGGATGCCGCGCCCGCCAAGCACATACATCCAGGCATAGGTTCGCATCAGCAGGCTGGTCCAGAACGGGATGACGACAAGCGCCAGCAGGATCAGCCGCCACCGTTCCGGCGCGCGCAAAGCGAGGTAATAGGCGACCGGATAGGCAACGAGAAGACAGGCCAGTGCGCCCGCCGGCGCCAGCACCATGGTGTTCCAGAAGGCAGTCGCCCGCGCCGGAAGATTGGCATACTGCGCCAAGGTGAAAGCGGCCTGATAGCCGCCTTCCGGCGCCCGCTCGCCGACGCTGAAAACGGCGATCGCCACGAACGGCAAAACTAAAAACACCACCAGCCACGCCGTTGCTGGACCGAGCAGCAGGGCGGTCAGGAGATTGTGACGAAGGACATTGCTGCGCATTGAAAAAGCCGCCCGGTGCCGGCGGACATCTGCCCGCCGGGTGAGTTGCCTGCATCGAGCCTGTGGCCTGCCCGGTTCAAGCCGACTTGAAGCGTGCCATCAATTCGGCCCGGCCCGGATCGGTTAGCGTTGCAGCCGCACCGAATTCGAGCGGCTTCAGCAGATCCGCCGCCGGATAGAGGATCGGATTGTCCAGCACCTCCTTGGGCAGCAGCGCATTGACCCGCGCATCGGTGGAAGGCGCACCGTTGGCCAGGTGCTCCTTGACCGCGACTTTCGGGTTCATCAAATAGTTGAGCAAGGCATAGCCGGCAGGCTTGTTCGGCGCATCCTTGGGTATTGCGTAGAAGTCGGTCCAGATCTCGCCGCCTTCCTTGCCAAGCACGTAGGCGATTTCGGGGATGTCGCGGTGGAGCTGCGCCCCGTCATTGGTCCAGCACATCGTCATCCAGGCGTCGCCGGCACGCATCGACGGCTGGTAGTCGCTGGAGACCGCGAACAGATGCGGCTTGACCTTCAGCAGCAATTCCTCCGCCTTGGCGAGTTCGTCCGGCTTCAGCGAGTTGAACGAGAAGCCGAAATATTTCAGCGCGTTGCCGATCGTGGTCAGTTGGTAATCATGAACCATGGTCCGGCCGTCACCCTCCGCCATGGCCGTGTCCCAGAATTCCTTCCAGCTCGTCATCGGCTTGGTCAGTTTCTTGGTGTTGACGGCAAATCCGGTGGTGCCCCAATTCTTCGGCACAGCGTAGGTCACCCCGTCGATGGTGCCTTCCCCAGTGAAGCGCGGGTCTTCTTGCGAGCCGTCATAATTGGCAAGCTTGGCCATATCCAGCGCTTCGATGATGCCAAGCTTCTTGTAAGTCGAGATCGTGTAGTTGGTCGGAACGAAAAGGCTCCAGCCCGAGGCGCCGGCCTGCAGCTTGGCCAGCATCTCCTCGTTTGACCCGAACACGTTCACCTCGACGGCAACGCCGGTTTCGGCCTTGAAATTCTCGAACGTCGCCGGGTCGTGATAATTGGGCCAGGTGGCAATCGACATGCGGTCGCCAAGCCCCTCCTGGGCGAAGGCCGGCGACGGCATGATGCCGAGTTGGCGGGCCATTACTGCCGTTGCGATGCCTAGGCCGGTGAGGCCAAGGAACTCGCGGCGGCCGATGGAACCGCGCTTGAGGCGCATCAACTGGTCGATGAATTTTTCAGGGCTTATCGGCAGTCCGTCACGATACGATTTCGACATTTTTGTTTTCCCTCTGGTTGGTCCCGTTATTCTCCGGAAACGCCAGCGGCGTTCCGGCTGTAAAGCCGACGGCGACGGGTTCACCCGGCTTGAAGAGATTTCCACCGCCAACCAGATGGTCGGCCTTGGCGAGCAGTGTCCCGATGCCTTGGACCTCGATTGCATATTCCGCGGTGGAACCGAGAAAGATCCGGTTGCGGACAAGCCCGTTCAGCCGGCCGCTTCCGGGCGCGCCGAGACTTAAGGATTCAGGACGCAGGCTGACCGAGACGGCTTCGCCCTGGGCTAGCGAAGTGCGCTTGCGCGCGGCGATGACGGTGCCGTCGGCAAGCGCTACCTCGACGAGCTTGCCCGAGAGCCCGACGACCTTGCCGCTCAAGAGATTGGTCTTGCCGACGAAATCGGCGACGAAGAGGTCGGCGGGTTCGTCGTAGATTTCGCTCGGCTGCCCAAGCTGGACGATGCGCCCGCCATTCATGACGCAGACGAAATCGCTCATCGACAGTGCCTCTTCCTGATCGTGGGTGACCAGGACGAAGGTGATGCCGATCTCGCGCTGCAGGTTCTGCAGCTCTATCTGCATGTCGGTGCGCAGCTTCTTGTCGAGCGCCGCCAGGGGCTCGTCGAGCAGCAGCACCGCCGGCTTGTTGACCAGCGCCCGCGCCAGGGCGACACGCTGCTGCTGGCCGCCGGAAAGCTCATGGATCTTGCGGCGTCCATAGCCGGCGAGCCGAACCATGGCGAGCGCCTCGCCTGCCTTCAGGCTGATCTCCCGCGACGACAGGCGCGGCCGCGCCTGGCGTAGGCCATAGGCGACGTTGTCCGCCACATCCAGATGCGGAAACAACGCATATTGCTGGAACACCATGTTGACCGGCCGCCGATAGGGCGGCGTGCCGGCCATGTCGCGGCCACGGATGAATACCACACCTTCGCTTGGCTGTTCGAAACCGCCGATCATGCGCAAACAGGTTGTCTTGCCGCAGCCGGACGGCCCGAGCAACGCGACAAAGGCAGACGGCGGGATGGCAAGATCGATGCCGCTGACCGCGATCACGCTGCCGTAGCGTTTGGTGACCCCGCGAAACTCGATGTCGGGCACTGCGGTCAAAGCTGCGGGCTCCAGCGGCTAGTTGGTCTCGAAACGCTATCAGAGCCAATGGCGGCTAGTATATACCTCCCAGGTGGTATATTTCGTCTATTTTCTCGTCTGGAGGGGTATGAATTGGGCGTTTCACGCAGCGATGAATACAGCCGGCTCGCTGCGCTCATCGCAGCGACGCGGGAGACGAGCGGCGAGCTTTTCGGCAAGGCGATGGTCGCCTGGCTCCGCCAGCATGTCAGTTTCGATCATTGCGTGATCTTCGGCTATCGCGGCGCCTCACGCCCGCCGCTGCTGTTCGAGACATTCTCGCCGGCCGAAAGCCACGTCTTCGTCGCGCTCTATCAGGAAGGGCCTTATCTGCTCGATCCGTTCCACCATGCGGCAGTCGAGCGCAAGGAAGGCTTTTGGCGCATGCGCGAATTGGCGCCGGATCGCTTCTATGCCAGCGAATATTACCGCTCCTATTACAGCCAGACCAGGCTTGCGGAGGAGGTCGGCTTTTTCGTGCCGCTGCCGGGAAAGGACGCGCTGGTGGTCTCGCTAATGCGATTGCGCGCTTCGGGGCCGTTCGGAACCGCCGATGCCAGGTTGCTGCGCGACATGGCGCCTGCGGTGATCAGCCTCGTCAGGCTGCGCTGGCCTACCCTTCCGGCTGACGGACCGGTTGGGACGAAGCAAGACGAGGCGATTGCTCCGGTCAGTGACTTCGAACGTGCTCACATCTGGAAGAGCCTTTCACTCACGCCGCGCGAACAGCATGTCGTCGATCTGGTGCTTCAGGGCCATTCCACGGAATCGATTGCCAGGGCGATGCGCATCGTGCCGGGAACCGTAAAAGTTCATCGCCGCAACATTTACCGCAAGCTCAAGATAAAGTCGCAGGCGGGTCTGTTCGCGCGTTTTGTCGAGATCATGGACGCACGGATTCGGTAGTCCCAAGTTCAGCCGGCAGCGCCGTCCCAGGAACCGGTTTCGGCCATCTGCCTGAGCCGGGGTGCCACTCGAAAGACATCCTTGCCGGTCTGCTGGTGCCAGTGATCCAGCCGCCGGATGATCTTGTCCACGCCTTCGAGGCTCGCCCAGAACATCGGCCCGCCCTTGCCGACCGGGAAGCCGTAGCCGTTGACCCAGACGACGTCGATATCGGAGGCGCGGGCGGCAATCTTTTCCTTGAGGATTTTGGCGCCCTCGTTGATCATCGGATAGAGCGTCCGCTCGATGATCTCCTCGGCGCCGATCGCGCGCGGTGCAATATCGCGCTCGGCAGCCTTGTTGCGGATCAGCGCCTCGACATCGGGATCGGGCAGCGGCGTGCGCGAACCGCCTTCGTAGCGATAGAAGCCGCTGCCGGTCTTCTGGCCGAAATGTCCCTGTTCGCACAACGCATCGGCGATCACGGCCGTCTGGCCACGCGCCTTGCGGTTGCGCCAGCCTATGTCGAGGCCGGCGAGATCGCTCATCTCGAACGGCCCCATCGGCCAGCCGAAATCGGTGAACACCTGGTCGACCTGGCGCGGCATTGCGCCTTCCAGCAGAAGCGTCTCCAGTTCCGCACCGCGCGCCGCCAGCATGCGGTTGCCGACGAAGCCGTGGCAGACGCCGACAACGACCGGCACCTTGCCGATCCGCCGTGCCAGATCGACGATGGTCGCCAGCACGTCGGGCGAAGTCTTGTCGGCGCGGACGATTTCCAAAAGCTTCATGACGTTAGCCGGCGAAAAGAAATGCATGCCGAGGAGATCTTGCGGCCGCGACGTCGAACCGGCGATTTCGTTGACGTCGAGATAGGAGGTGTTGGTGGCGAGGATCGCGCCCGGTTTGGCCACGGCATCGAGCCTGCCGAAGACATCCTTCTTGACCGCCATCTCCTCGAACACGGCCTCGACGATCAGGTCGCAATCGGCAAGATCGGCATAGTCGGTGGAACCCTTGAACAACCCAAGCCGTTGGCGCTTGGCGTCTTCGCTCAGCGAGCCGCGGATGACGGAAACGGCATAATTCTTGTTGATCGTCGCCAGCCCGCGCTGCAAGGCCTCGTGTGTCGCTTCCAGCAAGGTCACGGGGACGCCGCCGTTGGCGAACGCCATGGCGATGCCGCCGCCCATCGTGCCGGCGCCGATGACGCCGACCCGGGCGATCTTGCGCCTGACGACGTCCTTGCCGGCAATCTTTGCCGCCTCACGTTCAGCGAAGAACAAATGCCGCTGCGCGCGTGATTGGTCCCCGGCGACAAGCTTGACGAACAGGTCGCGCTCCGCCGCCAGCGCTTCGTCGAAGGGCAGCGTCAGGGCGTTGCGGATCGACTGCGCACAGGCGATCGGCGCCTCGAGGCCGCGTGCTTTGCCGGCAAGCACTGCCGCTTCCTTGTCGAACGCCGGCAAGTCGGCCTGGTCGAGGCGATCATTGCGGTCGCGCACCGGCGTGAACGGACCGCCTTTCGCGGCCGTTTCGTTGGCGAAATTCACCGCTTGCGCGGTCAGGTCGCCATCGAAGACGGCATCCACCAGGCCGGCGGCGAGCGCCTCGGCCGCACCGATCGGCGTTCCCGAAACGATCATGCTGAGTGCCTTCAGCGGACCAACCAAGCGCGGCAGGCGAACCGTGCCGCCGCCGCCCGGCAGCAGGCCGAGCTTGACTTCCGGCAGGCCGAGCCTTGCCGTTCGGTCGGCAACACGGAAATGGCAGCCGAGCGCCAGTTCCAGGCCGCCGCCGAGCGCAGTGCCGTGAATGGCCGCGACCGTCGGCTTGGCGATGGTTTCCAGCATGGCGACTAGGGCGCCCAGGTCCGGTTGCCGCGCCGGCTTGCCGAATTCGGTGATGTCGGCGCCGGCGACGAAGGTCCGCCCGGCACATGCTATCACGATTGCTCGGACCGACGGCTCGTCGCGCAGGGAAACGAGCGCCTGCATCAGCGGCTCGCGCACATGGAAGCTCAGCGCGTTGACCGGCGGATTGTCGATGCTCACCACCGCGACGTTGCCGTGCCTTGTAGTGCTGACGAAATCGGACACGCAAACCTCACGCAATGATGTTGGCCAATAGCGCGACGGGATTTACAGCGCTGGCATGCGGATGGGAACCACGTGTTTTGCGGGCCGGATCGATATCCCCTCGCCGCCGGGTGGCCTTGCCTTAGCGCAGCGCCTTCTGCCCGCCGGCGGCGGTGATGACGCCGACGATGATCAGCCCTGTCAGCACCAGGCGGACGCCGACGCTGACACCGAATGTGTTGAGCATGGTCAACAGCAGCACCAGGAACAGCGCCGCGCCCCAGACCCCCGGCACATTGGCCTTGCCGCCCGCCACCGACGTGCCGCCGATGACGACGACCGCGATCGAGGCCAGCAGATACTCATTGCCGATATCGACATTGGCGCCGCGGAAATAGCCGGCGAGCAGTGCGCCGTCGAGGCCGCCGAGCGCGCCCGACAGCGTGTAGGTGAGGAAGCGGGTGCGGCCGACATTGACGCCGGCCAGCCAGGCAGCGCGGATGTTCTGGCCGATCGCCAGCACCGAGCGTCCGTAGATCATGCGCTGCAAAATGATGCCGGCGCCGATGGTGAACAGCACGGTGAGGATCGCCAGCACCGGGATGCCGAAGATCTGCCAGTTGGTGAAATCGGCAAAGCCCGGCGGCGGCTTGATCTGCAGGCCCCGCCCATAGCTGATATCGACCGACTGGATGACGAAGCTGGCCGACAGCGTCGCGATGATCGGCGGAATGCGCAGCGCCCAGATCAGCAGATAGTTGACGGCGCCGATCGTCATGCCGCAGGCAAGCGCTGCCAGCAGGCCGACCGCGATCATCGCATCATTGCCGTCCATGACCTTCATGGCGACGGCGCTGGCAAGGCCGATATTGGCCGGCAGCGACAGGTCGACATTGCCCGGCCCGAGCGTGATGACGAACATCTGCCCGACGCCGACGATGACGGTGAAGACGGCGAGCGACAGCGCCGCCGTGATCATGCCGCCGCCGCCATAGCCGCCGGTGAAGGCGATGGTCGCCAGCCACACCAGCAGCGCCCCGAAGAACGACCAGATCCAGGGTCTGGCGAGCAGTGTCCGCAGCGATGCCATGCTCACCTCTCCCTGCGGCTGATCAGCACCCGCGCCGCCAGCACGATGATCAGGATGGCGCCATTGGCGGCGACCTGCCAGTCGGGCGGAATGTGCATGAACGTCAAGAGGGGCGATGCCGCCAGCGCCAGCGTCAGCGCGCCGATGACGGCGCCGATCGGCGACACCCGGCCGCCGACGAACTCGCCGCCGCCGAGGATGACGCCGGCGATCGAAAGCAGCGTGTAGCCATTGCCGATATTGGCATCGGCCGAGGTGGTGATGCCGATCAGCGCCATGCCGGACAAAACGCCGAACAGGCCGGTCAGCGCAAACAGGGCGATCTTGGTGCGCAGCAGCGACCAGCCGGCGCGTTTGAGTGCGGCTGAATTGCCGCCCGATCCACGCAGGATGACGCCGTAGGAGGTGCGCATCAGGCCAAAGTGGACGACGGCTGCGATCAGCAATGCCGCGATGATCGGGAACGGAATGAAGGGTGGCTTGAAGGCCATCAGCGCCAGCAGCCAGTCCGGCGCCTTGCCGCCGGGCTTGGGCAGGATGAGGATGGCCATGCCCTGCCAGACAAAACTCATGCCGAGCGTCACCACGATAGAGGGCAGGTTGCGCAGATGGATCAGCGCGCCGAGCAGCGCGTAGACGCCGATCGACCCGAGCAGGATCACGACGCCGAGCAGCGGCGCGTCCTTCAGCCATGTCGCCGTCACGCAGCCGACGAAGCCGACAAAGGTGCCAATCGACAGATCGAGCTCGTTGCCGGCGATGACGAACATCTGCGCGATCGTCGCCAGAGCGATCGGGATCGCCAGATTGAGCATCAGGCTGAAACCGAAATAGCTGATGGCGCGCGGGTTGAGCCAGGCGATGGCGATGAGCACCAGCGCCAGCGACAGTGCCGGCAGCAGGCTGCGCAGCATGCGCGCCCGCCTCGTGGCGCGAGCCGAAGATTTTAGCCCATTCTCGACGGATACCGCTGTCATCTCAGGCCGCATCGCCGAACGACGACTGGATGATCTTTTCCTCCGTCAGTTCGTCGCGACGAAGGTTGGCGACGATCCGGCCGTTCTTGAACACATAGATGTGGTCGCAATTGTCGAGCTCTTCGGTTTCGGTGGTGTACCAGAGGAAAGTGCGGCCATGGCGAGCCTCCTCGCGCACCAGGTCGTAGACTTCGAGCTTGGTGCCGATGTCGACGCCGCGCATCGGATCGTCCATCAGCACGATCTTGGCGTCGGAGCCGAGCGCCCGCGCGAACAGCGCCTTCTGCTGGTTGCCGCCGGACAGCGAGAAGATGTTGTTGTTCATGTCGGGCGTACGGATGCCGATTTTCCGCTGCCACAACTCGGCGAGCTCGGCTTCGCGCTGCGGCGAGATCAAGAGGCCGTTGCGCAATCGCGCCAGCGAACGGATGCCGATGTTCTCGGCGATCGACCATTGCGGAAAAATCCCGTCCGACTGGCGGTCGCCGGCAACCAGCGCCACCGGCGCGGCGACCTCGATGCCGGTCTTGGCACGGGAAGCCGCGGCAAAGATCGCCAGCAAAAGGTCCGTCTGCCCATGCCCGGCAAGTCCGGCAAGGCCGATGATCTCACCGGCACGGGCGACGAGCTCGTTGCCGTCCTGCTGTCGCGCCGGGCGCGCCCGGACCCGCAGCGGGCCGGGCTCCGGCTTGCCGCTCGCAATCTCTGCGGCGGTCTTCTCGCGCGCCTCCGCTCCGCCCATCGCCGTCACCAGCCTGTCGCGGTCGAAGGCGTCGGCCTGCCCGGCGGCGACCACCTTGCCGTCGCGCATCACCACGATGCGGTCGGCATTTCCGAGCACTTCGCCCAACACATGCGAGATCAGGATGCAGCTCTTGCCGGCGGCGATGAAGCGGCGCACGAACGCCAGCAGCTGGCCGGCGGTATGCGCGTCGAGCGAGGATGTCGGCTCGTCGAGGATAACCAGCTCGAGCGGCTCCTGCGTGACCGTGAAGGCGCGCGCCACCTCCACCATCTGCCGGCTGGTGATGGAAAGATCACCGACGATGTCGAATGCCGAGATGCTGTGGCCGGGGAAGATCTCGTCGAGCTTGGCGGCGATCAGATCGGCCGCCTTGCGCCGCCAGCCGAAGCCATGCAGCGACGCGTGGTTGATCCGCGTGTTCTCGGCGACGCTGAGGTTCGGGCAGAGCGACAGCTCCTGGAACACACAGCGTATGCCGAGCTGCTGCGCGCGCGGCACCGAATAACTTGCCTCGACATCGCCGCGGACCGCGATCTGCCCGCTGTCGGGGGCAAGCGTGCCCGCCACCATATGCATGAGCGTCGATTTTCCGGCGCCGTTATGGCCGACGAGACCGACGCATTCTCCGGCACGAACGCTGAAATCGACACCGGCGAGCGCCCTGACGGCGCCGAAATGTTTTTCGGCTCCGTCCAGTCTTATGATGTCCAAACTGACGGCGCCGAAAAGCTTTTCGGCGCCGTCCGGCATGATGATGTCTGCATTGGCCTCGGGCATCCCTCAACGATACCCGGTTATCCGTGGCGGCAACAATAGTGCCATGCTCACTTGATGTTGGCCTTGATCGCCGCGATGGCGTCTTCCTGCGTGTATTCGTGGCTGGCGACGCCGCCCTTCGGAATCTTCGGCAGCGCGGCCTCGAAATCGTCCTGGGTGAAGGCAAGATAGGGCACCAGCAGGTCGTGCGGCACGTCGGTGCGGCCGTCGAGGACCTGCTGCGCCACCCAGAAGGCAAGCGTCGATACGCCCGGTGCGATCGATGCCGACCAGGTCTGGTAACCGTCCTTTTCCTTCTGCTCCTTCCACCACTGCAACTCGTCCTGGCGATTGCCCATGATGATGGTCGGGCGTGGCTTGCCGGCGGCGGCGAAAGCCTGCGCCGCACCGTAGCCGTCACCGCCCTGGTCGACGACCCCGACAACATCCGGCAGCGAAGGCAGGATCGTCGCTACGGCTTTCTGTGCCGTGGTCTGGTCCCAGTCGCCGGTCACCGAGCCGACGATCTTGAACTCGGGATGGGCAGCGACGCCTTCGAGGATGCCGGCATGGATGGCATCGTCGATCGAGGTGCCGGCGAGGCCGCGGATTTCCAGCAGGTTGCCGCCCTTGGGCTGGAACTTGGCCATCTGCTCGACTTCCTGCTTGCCCATGTCCTTGAAGTCGACGACGACGCGGTAGGCGCAGGGTTCGGTGACGATGCCGTCGAAGGAGACGACGACGATGCCGGCGTCGCAGGCCTGCTTGATGGCGCCGTTGAGCGCATCCGGAGACGCCGCGTTGATGACGATCGCGTCATAGCCCTGCAGGATCAGGTTCTGCACCTGGGCTGCCTGCGTCGGCACTTCCTTGTCGGCCGTCGTGAAGACGTCCGCGGCGCCGACCACCTTGTCGGCAACCGCCTTCTTGGTAACGATGGCGTAGCTGTCCAGCATCGCCTGCCGCCAGGAATTGCCGGCGTAATTGTTGGAGAAGGCGATTTTCTTGCCGCTGGTGTCGGCAAGCGCGGTACCTGCGGCGAGCATCGCCGCAAGAGCCCCCAAAATGAATATTTTCCTCATGTCATACTCCTCCCGTGAGTTGCTGTCTTACTGGTGGTTAATGGCTGGCTGGTGGGGTATTGGCTGATACGCTCACAATCTTGTTTTTTATCTATTATCAGACAAATGCAGATAGGCGGCAAGCTGTCAACAGCAATCCATGGCCGGCGATCAACTTGCGGTGCAATCATTGAAACCGGTTCGACTCCTGGTCTAGGGATGGCACTGGAGACCGATTGAATGGCAACGAACCTTGCCCCGGGTGCACCCGGCATTCCGGCACGCTGGACGTCGAGCGCCAAGAGCGGCGTCGGCACCGCGCTGTCGCCGGCCTGCCCGATCTGGTTCACCATCAGCCACGGTATCCTCAACGAAATCTACTATCCGCGCCTCGATAGCGCCTGCACCCGCGATCTGGGGCTGATCGTCACCGGACCCGACGGCTATTTCTCGGAAGAAAAACGCGACGCCGAACACAGTATCGAACCCCTGGCGGACGGGGTGCCTGCCTACCGGCTGGTCAACACCGCAAGCGATGGAACCTACAGGATCGAAAAGCGCATCCTGACGGATCCGGAACGTCCCGTCTTGCTGCAGGAGATTATGTTCACGCCGCTCAAAGGCGCGGCCGCCGACTACCGCGTCTACGCGCTGCTGGCACCGCACCTCGTCAACGCCGGCATGGGCAACACCGCCTGGATCGACGACCATGAAGGACAGCCTGTCCTGTTTGCATCGGGACGCGGCACCTGCCTGGCGCTCGCCTCGTCGCTGCCGTGGAAGGCGTGCTCGGCCGGCTATGTCGGCGTCTCCGACGGCTGGCAGCAGCTTCGTCAAGGCGGCCGGCTCGATCCGGCCTGCCGCAGGGCCGAGGACGGCAATGTCGCGCTGACCGGCGAGATCGCCTTTTCGGCTGCGAACCCCAAAATATTGCTGGCACTGGGCTTCGGCACGACGCCGCAACAGGCGGCGGAAACTGCTTTCGCCAGCCTGAAGCAAGGTTTTGGGCCCGCAGCCAGATCCTACGTCGACAAATGGCGCAAATGGCAGGCCGGATTGCTGCCGCTGGACCGGCATGCGGCGTCCGGCCTCAACAGCTACCGCCTCAGCACGGCGGTGCTGGCGGCACACCGATCGTCTGCCGGAGCAGCCGTTGCCAGCCTGTCGATCCCGTGGGGCTTCAACAAGGGCGACGACGACCTCGGCGGCTATCACCTGGTCTGGCCGCGCGATCTGGTCGAAACCGCCGGCGGCTTCCTCGCCGCCGGCGACCCGGCGGAAGCCTTGCGCATCCTTGGCTATCTGCGCGCGATCCAGGAGCCGGACGGCCGTTGGCCGCAGAACGCCTGGCTCGACGGATCGGCCTATTGGCCGGGCATCCAGATGGACGAATGCGCCTTCCCGCTGCTGCTTGCCGACGCACTGCGCCGCGCCGGCCATTTGCCGCCCGCCGCACTCTCCTCCTTCATGCCGATGATCGAGCGCGCTGCCGCCTATGTCGTGCGCAACGGCCCCGTCACCGGCGAGGACCGCTGGGAGGAAGACGCCGGCTACAGCCCGTTCACGCTTGCCGTCGAGATCGCCGCATTGCTAGCGGCTGCGGACATCTTCGATGCCGCCGGCAAAACAGAGCCGGCAAACTATCTGCGCGAAACCGCCGATGTCTGGAACGATCAGATCGAACGCTGGACCTACGTCGCCGGTAGCTCCTCGGGCGATGAAGCCGGCGTCGAGGGCTACTATGTCCGCATTGCGCCGCCCGATAAAGCCGGCGCGGCATCGCCGAAAGACGGCTACGTCCCGATCAAGAACCGCCCGCCGGCGGATACGGACCGGCCGGCCAAGGCGATCGTCAGCCCGGATGCGCTGGCGCTGGTCCGCTTCGGCCTCAGGGCAGCCGACGATCCGCGCATCCTCGACACGGTCAAGGTCATCGACGCGCAATTGCGCTGCGAACTGCCGCAGGGCCCGCTCTGGTACCGCTACAATGGCGATGGCTATGGCGAGCATGCCGACGGCGCGCCCTTCGATGGAACCGGCCGGGGCCGGCCCTGGCCGCTGCTGGTCGGCGAGCGCGCTCATTACGAGCTGGCGGCAGGCCGTAGGGATAGTGCGGCAAGCCTGCTCAGGACGTTCGAGAACTCTGCCGGACCGGGCGGCCTGCTACCGGAGCAGGTCTGGGACGGTCCCGACATGCCGGAGCGCGAATTGCGGCATGGCGGGCCCTCCGGCAGCGCCAAGCCGCTGGTCTGGGCGCATTCCGAGCACATCAAGCTGCTGCGGTCGCTGCGCGACGGCACGGTGTTCGACATGCCGCCGCAAGGCGTCAAGCGCTATATCGAGGGCAGGACGGTGTCGCGCTTCAGGGCATGGCGCTTCAACCACAAGATCCGTACCATCCCGGCAGGCAAGGCGCTGCGCATCGAACTTCTGGCCCGGGCGCTGGTTCATTGGAGCAGCGACAATTGGGCAACCGTCCATGACACCGAGACCACCGCGAATGCTTTCGGCATCCATCTTGCGGAATTGCCGGTTGCCGAGATTGCTCCGGGCAATAGCATTGTCTTCACTTTCTTCTGGCCCGATAGCGGCCATTGGGAGAATGCTGACTTTTCTGTCGGCATCGGCGATACCGGATAGAGCATGATCCCGCAAAGTGGAGACCGGTTTTCGGAAAAGATCATGCTTCAATCACAGCGCCACTAGATCATCGATCCCTCAAGTAAGGCAGGACGAGACTATGCAGATAGGAATGATGGGACTGGGCCGGATGGGCGCCAACATGGTTCGGCGCCTGCTGCGTGATGGCCACGAATGCGTCGTCTACGATATCAACCCGGCGAGCGTCGCCGCGCTTGTGAGCGCCGGCGCGGTCGGAGCCGCCTCGATGGAGGAGTTCGTCGGCAAGCTGGCGAAGCCGCGCAGCGCCTGGCTGATGCTGCCTGCGGCGATCACCGGCAAGATCGTCGACCAGGTGGCTGCCCTGATGGAGCCGGGCGACATCATCATAGACGGCGGCAATTCCTATTATCACGAGGCCGTCGACCACGCCGCGCGCCTCGCCTTGAAAGGCTTGAGCTATGTCGATGTCGGCACCAGCGGCGGCGTCTGGGGCCTCGAGCGCGGCTACTGCCTGATGATCGGCGGCCCCGACAGCGCGGTCCAGCATCTCGATCCGGTCTTCGCAACGCTGGCGCCGGGCGCCGACGCCGCTTCGCCCGCCCCTGGCAAGGATGCCGGAACCGCTCCCTTCGGCTATCTCCACTGCGGACCAAGCGGCGCCGGCCATTTCGTCAAGATGGTCCATAACGGCATCGAATATGGCGTCATGGCCGCCTATGCCGAAGGCATGAACATCCTGAAGTCGGCGAATGCCGGCAAACGGCAGCGCACCGTCGACGCCGAAACCAGCCCGCTGGAAAACCCGCAATATTACCAGTTCGACATCGACATCGCTGAAGTGGCCGAGGTCTGGCGGCACGGCAGCGTCATCGGCTCGTGGCTGCTCGACCTGACGGCCGGCGTACTGAAGGCCGATTCGTCGTTGACGCAGTTCGGCGGGCGGGTCTCGGATTCCGGCGAAGGCCGCTGGACGCTGAAGGCGGCGATCGACACCGGCGTGCCGGCGCCGGTGCTGTCCTCGGCGCTGTTCGACAGGTTCTCCTCGCAAGGCGAATCCGAATTCGCCGACAAGCTTCTGTCCGCCATGCGCTATGCCTTTGGCGGCCATGTCGAAAAACCCAAAGCCGGCTCGTGACGGGCGACAGGGAGGCACGCCCATGAGCCAGGAACGATCGGACACGCTGGTGCTTTTCGGCGCCACCGGCGATCTCGCCCACAAGAAGATCTTCCCCGCCCTTTACGCCATGGTGGCCAAAGGGACGCTGAACGAGCCGGTGATCGGCGTCGCCTTCGATCCCTGGGACCTCGCCAAGCTGCAGGCGCGCGCCCGCGACGGCATCGTCAACGCCTTGGGCAGCATCGACGACAAGATCTTTGCCAGGCTTGCATCGCTGCTGCGCTATGTCAGCGGCGACTATCGGGCGCCTGCGACCTTCGAGAAGCTGAAGACCGCGCTTGGCAGCGCTGAGCGGCCGCTGCACTATCTGGCGGTGCCGCCGGCGATGTTCGAGGTGGTCGTCCAGGGGCTGGAGCAGTCGGGCGCCGCCCAGGGCGCGCGCCTGATGGTGGAAAAGCCGTTCGGCCACGATCTGCAATCGGCGCGCTGGCTGAACCGGGTGCTGCATCTGGTCTTCGACGAGAAGTCGATCTTCCGCATCGACCATTATCTCGGCAAGGAGGCGATCCAGAACCTGCTCTATTTCCGCTTCGCCAATTCCTTCCTCGAGCCGATCTGGAACCGCAATTACGTCGAGAGCGTGCAGATCACCATGGCCGAGGATTTCGGCGTCGAGGGCCGCGGCCGCTTCTATGACGAGGTCGGCTGCATTCGCGACGTCATCGAAAACCATCTGCTCAACATCCTCTTGCTGCTCGCCATGGAACCGCCGGTCGGCCGCTCGGCCGACGATCTCATCGACGAGAAGGTGCAGGTCCTGCGGGCGATCCGGACGCTGACCAGGGACGATGTGGTGCGCGGCCAGTTCGACGGCTATCTCAAGGAGCCGGGCGTGGCGCCGAACTCGCCGGTCGAGACCTTCGCGGCGGTGCGCTTTTTCGTCGATACCTGGCGCTGGCAGGATGTGCCGTTCTTCATTCGCGCCGGCAAATCCCTGCCGGTGCACGCCACCGAGGTCATCGTGCGGCTGAAGCGGCCGCCGCTCGACGTCTTCGATCCGATCAAGCCCGGCGACTGCAATCACGTGCGCTTCCGCATCGATCCTCAGGTGGCGATCTCGATCGGAGCCCGGCGCAAGGCGCCCGGCGATGACATGGTCGGTGAGCAGGTCGAGCTCACCGCGCTGGACGATTCGAAGGGCGACATGCCGCCTTACGAGCGGTTGATCGGCGACGCCATGAACGGCAACGGCCAGCTGTTCACCCGCCAGGACGCCAGCGAGCTCGCCTGGCGCATCGTCGGCCCGGTGCTCGGCGACACCACGCCGCCCCTTGTCTACGCGCCAAAGACCTGGGGGCCGGCCGAAGCCATGGCTGGATTCGGGCCGCAGAACGGCTGGATCAATCCAGCGAAATGATTTCTGGGAGGCGAAAGCGATGGCCAAGGCGATGAAGCAACCGGCATCGGAGGAAGAAAAGATCGTGCTTGCGATCGATATCGGCGGCTCGCACGTCAAGATCCGCACCAGCGCCGGCGGCGACGAGCGCAAGACCGCTTCCGGACCGGAGCTTACGCCGCAGCAGATGGTCGCGGCGGTGAAGACGCTCGCCGAAGGGCTGCACTACGATGTCGTCTCGATGGGCTATCCGGGCCCGGTGCACCACAACCGGCCGCTGACCGAACCCGCCAATCTCGGCAAGGGCTGGGTCGGCTGCGATTTCGCCGCCGAGTTCGGCAAACCGGTCAAGGTCGTTAACGATGCGCTCATGCAGGCCATCGGCAGTTATGAGGGCGGCCGCATGCTGTTCCTTGGCCTCGGCACCGGCCTGGGGGCCGCGATGATCGTTGATAACGTTGCCCAGCCGATGGAGCTTGCCCATCTTCCCTACAAGAAGCGCGGCAGTTTCGAAGACTATGTCGGCGAACGCGGCCTGCAAAAGCGCGGCAAGAAGAAATGGCGCAAACACGTCTTCGACGTGGTCGACCGGCTTCGCGCCGCCATGCAGCCGGATTACGTGGTCATCGGCGGCGGCAATGTCGACGAACTCACCGACTTGCCCGCCGATTGCAGACGCGGCGACAACACACGCGCCTTCGAGGGCGGATTTCGACTATGGCGCGACAAATCCCTGATTATTTGATATTGCTGATTGTCTGATATTATCGAGCACCGGCTCAGGGTTGTTAATCCCGCGCTGCCGTTAGTATTATTATTCAAAATAATGTGTGACGTGGTGCGGCGTCATTGCATTGCGCAGATTTGCCGACTAGGAATTTCTGCGACCCCCATGGACGGAGAGATAGATTGACCGACGACAACAACAACGCTCGCAAACACATCGACCTGCTCGAGCTGACCGCCCATATCGTCTCCGCATACGTCGAGAAGAACCGCTTGCCGGCTTCCGGCCTCGGCGATCTCATCGCCAGCGTCAGCGCTTCCATAGGCGGCCTCGGGCAACCGGCTGTGCCGGTCGCCGCGCCGCTGACGCCTGCCGTCAATCCCAAGAAATCGGTGACGCCGGACTACATCATCTGCCTCGAGGACGGCAAGAAGTTCAAATCCTTGAAGCGCCATATCGGCGTTCATTTCGGGCTGACGCCCGACGCCTATCGCGCCAAATGGGGCCTGCCGTCGGACTACCCGATGGTCGCCCCCAACTACGCGGCCTCGCGTTCGCAGCTGGCCAAGGCAATCGGCCTCGGCCGCAAAGCCGCCCCGCCCGCGCCCGTCAAGGGCCGGGGCAGGAAGGCCAAGGCGCCGGCCTAAAGCATCGTTCGAAGCCCTGCAAACGCAAGCCTCGAAGATTGGCGGGACAGCGCCCCCCTCTGTCCTGCCGGACATCTCCCCCTCAAGGGGGGAGATCAGCTGCCTCGCCGATGGCGCTACTCTTTAAACGTACAAATCTTTGAACGTACAAATTGCCTTCGAAGCCGGAGACTGGCGAAGGACGTCGCGACGTCCGATCTCCCCCCTTGAGGGGGAGATGTCCGGCAGGACAGAGGGGGGCGCGAAGGAACTCGACCTGCGCGCCAAATAACCCTCTCCATCTCCGCCGAGCGTGGTTGCCGCCTGCAATTGGTATGGCAGCCTGAAAAAAGCTGGAGCCAGGCCGGATTTTTGCGCGCGCCTCCGGCCGAACTGCGCTAAAGGCTCTTTTGGCCGGACCAGCGCCCATCGTGGAAGTGCCCCGCCGGCCGACATCGCCGCCACGGGGCCTTATTCCATGACCACAGAATCCCAAGTACCATCCGACCAGCGCTATGCCGCCTTTCGCCACCGGCCGTTCCTGAGCTACTGGGCGGCGCGCTTCCTCTCGACATTCTCCACCCAGATCGTGTCGGTCGCCGTCGGCTGGCAGATCTACGATCTCACCCGCGACCCGTTCGACCTCGGCCTTGTCGGCATCGTCCAGTTCCTGCCTTCGCTGCTGCTGGTGCTGGTCACCGGCGACGTTGCCGATCGTTTCGGGCGCCGGCTGATCATGGCGCTGGCGGTGCTGGTCGAGGCGGGCTGCGCCTTGGCCCTGCTGCTGCTGACGCTACGCGGCCTCTCCGGGCCGATGCCGGTCTTCATCGTGCTCGCCATGTTCGGCATCGCGCGCGCCTTCTTCGGGCCGGCCTCCTCATCGCTGTTCGCCAATCTGGTGCCGCCCGAGGATTTCGCCAACGCCATCGCCTGGAACTCGTCCGCCTGGCAGACGGCAACCATCGTCGGGCCGGTCGCCGGCGGCCTGCTCTACGGGCTTTCAGCCGAAGCCGCGTACACCACCGCCGCCGTGCTGATGCTGGTTGCCGCCGTGCTGATCTTCACCATCCCTAAGCCTGCCCAGCGCAGCCGGACCGACAGGCCGACGGTACAGACCCTGTTCGCCGGCTTCGGCTATATCTGGAGCGAAAAGATCGTGCTCGGCGCGATTTCGCTCGATCTGTTTGCGGTGCTCCTGTCCGGCGCCTCGGCGCTGCTGCCGGTCTACGCGCGCGATATCCTCGAACTCGGCCCATGGGGGCTCGGCCTGTTGCGCTCGGCGCCCGGCGTCGGCGCCATCTGCGTCGCCATCTGGCTGGCCGGACACCCGATCCGCAACCATGCCGGCCTTGTCATGCTCGGCTTCGTCGCGCTGTTCGGCGCGTTCACGGTTCTGTTCGGCCTCTCGACCATCACCTGGCTGTCGATTGCGGCCCTTGCGCTGCTCGGCGCCACCGACATGTTCAGCGTCTATATCCGCGAGACGCTGATCCAGCTGTGGACGCCGGACGACGTTCGCGGCCGCGTCAACGCTGTCAACCAGGTGTTTGTCGGCGCTTCCAATGAGCTCGGCGAATTCCGCGCCGGTACCATGGCGGCGTTGATCGGCACGGTTCCGGCCGTGGTGGTCGGGGGTGTCGGGGCGATCGCTGTTGCCGGCCTGTGGGCGGTGCTGTTCCCGCAGCTGCGCAAGGTGCGTCATCTCAGGGGGCGAAACTGATTACCGCAGCGCCGGCTTGCCGAAAATCATCGGCAGGAACTCGCCGAGCCAGCGCTTGAGGTGCATGTCCCAGATCAGCCGGCCGCCGAGATGGTCGCGACCGGGCTGCGCGCCGGGCAGTTCGAAGCGGTGCGCGCCGCGCACCACCCAGCGCTGCATCATCGCCCGGGTCAATTCGCCATGGAACTGAATGCCCCAGGCATTGTCGCCATAGCGGAAGGCCTGGTTGGGATAGGTTTCGGCCGTCGCCAAAAGCGTCGCGTCCTTCGGCAGCGAAAACCCTTCGCGATGGAACTGATAGACCATCTCCGGCCAATGCATCAGCCTGCTGCCCGCTTCGGTCGCCTTCAGCGGATACCAGCCGATTTCGACGAGGCCCTCGCCATGGCCCTCGACCCTGCCGCCGAGATGCTTGACCAGCATTTGCGCGCCGAGGCAGATGCCAAGCAGCGGCCGGTTCTCGTTGAGCGGAATTTTGAGCCAGTCGGTCTCGCGGCGGACGAACTCGTCGCCGTCATTGGCGCTCATCGGCCCGCCGAACACCACGGCGCCGGCATGGCCATCCAGCGTCTGCGGCAAGGCCTCGCCGAGCGGCGGTCGGCGGATGTCGAGATCGAAGCCTTCCTCGATAAGCATATGGCCGACCCGTCCGGGGCTCGAATGCTCCTGATGCAGCACGATCAGGATCTTTGGTCTCGGACTTGGCTTGGGCGGCATTGGAAGGCGGGATCCTGTCTATTCGTCGCTTGAGGTTCCGGCAGCACCAGGAGCCGCGGCGGCCGCCTTGAGGCGCGCCTCGACACGGTCGCGACGTTCGACGCCGATCAGCTCGGCGACCCGCCACACGGTATTGTCCTCGAGCTCGTGCAGCTCGCCATCGGCATAGACGATCTCCCACATCAGGCCGATGAAGGCCTTTCGCGCCTCGGCGTCGAGATGGCGCTTGAGCACGCTGGTGAAAGCGTAGAGGTCGATCGCCTCATTGTCGGCCCGCTCGCCGGCAGCCGCCAATGCGTCGAGTTCGTCGCCGCTGATCGAGTAGCTTTCCGCCAGCACCTTCTTGAACCGTTCCCATTCGGTATCCTGGCGCACCCCGTCGGCGTTCATCACGTGGAAAAGCAGGGCGGACGCGGCAATGCGCGGATCGTCGGCGCTGGGGCTGGCGCCACCACCGGACGGCAGATCCCTTAGAAACGACAAAACGCGTTCGAACATCAAATCATTCCCAATAAGCCCGGGTCCACTCGACCCTGATCAGAACAAACGAAACCGGCGCGTCGATTTATCCGCCGCGTCGTCTGGATCGACGCCTGGGTCGTCGGGCAGCCGCGTCAGCTCCTGCGCCGGCTCGACGGCCTCGGCATCTTCCGGCACTTGGGCAAACGCCGCCGCAGTGATTGGTGTCACATGATCCTCGCCGGCACGGTCGTCCGTCTTCTCCTCGGTCGCTGTGCCCGGTGTCTCCGCCGTGTGCTCGATCGTCCCGGCTCTTTCCTGTACCGGCCTGGCTGGAGCCGTGATGGCCGGCACCGGCGCCTCCGGCGTATCCTCATGACCGTCGATCAACTGCCCGAGCCGCTCCATCGGCGCCCGCCATTCGAATGCATCGAGCCTGCCGGTGATCGGCGATACCGGAGCCCAGCGTTCGGAGACGACACCATCGGCAACCCAGGCCGGGTCGCGCGGCGCTCTCACCGCCTTCGACAGCAACTGCCGCACCTTGCCCTGGTCGGCGGTTTCGGCCTCCTCGATATCGGCCAGCAGCAGATAGGCGCCTTCGCGGCGATCGATGCGGATGGCGGCTTCCGCCTCCCGACGGGCGGTTGAAAAATCCTGCGCATCTAGCGCGGCGCGCGCCACGGCAAGCGATGACTCGGCATGGTTCTTCTTCAGCTCCTGCAGCTTCTTTGCCCGGTTCAGCCGGTCGAGCACGGCATCGCCCGGCCTGGCATGGCTGTAGAGCTCGGCGATCTCCGGATGGGGCTCGGCCTTCCACGCCGCCTCGAGGATTTTCGAGCCTTTGCGCACGTCGTTCTGCCTAAACAGCAATTTCGCCGCGACGACCGCCGCCGGTGCAAAATCCGGCCGCAGCCGGTTGGCTTCGAGCGCCGCCGCCCTTGCGGCATTGGCATCGCTGTCGATCAGCGCCTGCGCCTTGGCGGTCAGCAGCACGGCGCGGCGCCGGTTGGCGGCGTCACGCTCGATCTGCCGGGTCGACTTCTGGGCGTCGACCAGTTTCAGCGCGCCATCCCAGTCGCCGCGTCCGGTCAGGTCTTCCAGCGTCGATTCGGCCGCCCAGGCCAGTTGCGGCGCCACCGCCGCGGCACGGCCGGCATAGTGGCGGGCTGCGTTGCGGTCGCCGAGCCGCTCGGCCTCGAGATAAAGTCCGCGCAGGCCGAGCAGCCGCATTTCGGGATCATCGAGCATGGTCTCGAACTTTTCGCGGGCGCCTTCATGGTCGCCTTCGAGCAGCGAGGCCTGCGCGTCGAGCAGCTGGATCAGTGGCTCCTGATCGGAGCGGATCAGCTTTGCCGCTTCCTTGGTCTTCTTGCGGGCGAGCGCGCCGTCACCGGCGCCGGCGGCGATCATCCCGGTCGACAGCGCCTGGTAGCCGCGGTCGCGGCGACGCACGCGGAAATAGCGCGAGATCGTATAGGGGCTGTTCCACAGCGCCTTGACCAGCCACCAGACGATCATCACCGCGGCAACCACGGCAACGACCGCCACCGCCGCGACCATCAGGCTGACCTGGTATTGATAGCCGTTGAAGGTGACGAGCATTTCGCCCGGCCGGTCGGCCAGCCAGGCGAAGCCGAGCCCGAGCGCAAAGACGACGGCAAGGAAGGCGAGGATGCGGATCATTGGGTTCCTCACGCCTTCATCGCGCCGGCGATGAGCGAATCGATCTGCGTCTCGACCTCCATCCGCGCTTTCAGCTTGCCGGCAAAGTCGGCGCCGGCGGCCTTGGCCGCCTCAGGCAGGGTTTCGTATTCGCTGAGCGCCTTGGCGTAGTCGCCCTGGTTGACCGCGACCTCCATGCGCGCGACGGTTTCCGGAACGCCGGTGCCTTCGACGGCGCCGATCGGCCTGACCTTGACCAGCGATTCGGCGCTGGACAGCAGCTTCTGCAGGATGCCGGCATTCTGGTCGATGGGCGTCGCGACAGCGACCATCGCGTTGGCGGCGCCGTCCGCTTCGGCGGCGATCTCGGAGCGCATCGGGACGCCCTTTTCGGCATAGGTGCGCAACGTCGCGATCTCGGGCGCATCGGGTGAGATCGCGGCAAAGGTTTCGAGCTCGGCGCCGAACGGTGCACCACGGTCGAGCGCTGCCTTGAGCGCCGAAGCGGCAATGGCCAGTGCGATCTTCGGCTGCGAAGCCTGTGCATCGACCTTGCCCGAGATCTGTGAAACCGACTGTTCCAGGGCCGCAAGCCGGCTGTCCTGCGCCTTTGTCGTCTCGCCGGCCGATTTCACCAGCGCATCGAGCGCGGCCAGCCTTTCGTTGAGCGGGCCGAGATCGACCGGCGCCGTACCGCCGGCCTTGCCGAGGGCCGCAACCGCCGTCTCGATCTGCCTTACCTTGTCGCCAAGTGCTGCCAGGCCGGCATTGCCGCCGGCACCGCCTTGCTCGACGGCCGACTTCAACGTCGCAACGTCCGCCCTTACCTGATCCAGCGCCGACGACAGCCCGTCCACCTTGGCCGATGCGTCATTGTTGGCGCCGGCCTGTCTGAGGTCCGCGACCTCGCGTTTCAGCGAAACGATCTCACCATTGACCGCGTCGAGCGACACGCCGCCCGACCCCGGCGCACCGAGCAGGCCGGCAAATTGCAGCCCGCCGGCCGCGGCGAGGGCGATGACGCCGCCGATAATACCGGCGGCGATGCCGTTGATGCCGCTTCGCTTCGGCTGCGCTGCCATATGGTCGTCCCTCGTCTCAGCTGTCTTCTCGCCGGAACCTGGGATCCCCGGTTCGTTGGCCCCGGTTCCGCTGGATGCATCTTCGAAACTGTAGTCGGAAACCGTGGAGCGCCCGGCCGGCGCATCCGAACCGGCGGGATAAGGGGTTTCCGCTTCCCTGGCAGAATCGACGCCGGCATCCGCCGGCTCTTGCGTGCCGGCCGGCGCGGCTGCGTCGGCATGTTCCCATGGCTCGAGATCGGTCTGGTCCGCATGCACCGGCTCTTCAGGTGGCTCCGGCTGCGAGGCGTTCGCCGCTTCCTCGGCCCGCGCCTCGTCGGTCTGCGAGGTCACGGCATCCTGTTCGTCGGCGACTCGCGAGACGGCGCCAGGCTCAAGCTCGATGGTCACCGGCTCACGGCGGCTCTTGGAATGCCGCATCTTCGGCGTCTTGACCATGCTCGGGCTCCGCAAAATTCGCTTCGGGATGGTTTGAAGGGTCTAGCACATCACCAAGCGGTGAAAAGGGGCGGCGTGATGACGCCACGGCCTGGAGTTCAGTTTTGGCAAAACGCCGCAGGGCCGAATCCACGTTTCAAGCCAAGGCCCATGCTCGGCACACAAAAAACCCGCCTCGGCGGGCGGGTCGTTGGAGCCAATTAGCACCATAACTAGATTAGTAGCATAGCTGCCGGCACAAAGCAAGAACAAAATGTGCCCGAGCGCAGTCATCCACGTTGGCACTGCCCCTCATCACCCTGCCGGGCACTTCTCCCCGTATAGTGACGGGGAGAAGGGCTCTCACGAGTCCAGACGCTTCTTCTGCAACGCTGGAGGTTGGCGAAATCCTCGGCGAAGGCACCCTCTCCCCGTCACTATACGGGGAGACGATGCCGGCAGGCAGGTGAGGGGCGGCGCCAACCTTTGGAACAAGCTGGCACAGAGCAGCGGCGGATGCCGGTCAGCGCGACGCCTGCAAAAGTCCCAGCAGCGCGTCCTCGCTGGGCTCAGGCGCAATCCGGATCTCGGCGACATCGCCCAAGGCCGCGGCGATGCGCCCCGATAATCCGAAAAAGCGCGTTTTTTCAAAAACACCGCGCAGCACCGGCCGGCTAGCCAGGGCCTGCATAGCGGTGGCCGCCTTGGCCGAATAGAGCAGCACCGCCTCGACCGGCCGGGCGGACAGGCGCGCAAGAACGGCCTCATCGGAGTAATCCAGGACAACGGTGTCGTAGGTCTCGACGGCGCGGACCTGAACGCCCGACGCCAACAGCCCTTCCTCGAAGCCGGGAAATCGCACCCGCCCGCAGAGATAGACGATCGTCTGCCCCGCGTAACCGCCAGCAAGCGCATCGGCCAGCGCCTCGGCATTGCCCGGGCCTTCGCTGACCGACAGAAACCCGGCAGCGCGGGCGGCTTCCGCCGTCATCCTGCCGACGGCGTGGCACGGCAAGCCGGCGAACGCCGCGATGACCTCTTTCGGCGCATGGCGAACGGCATTGGCGCTGGTGACCGCGACCGCCGCGGCGTCAGCGAGCGCGCCGGCATCGACCGGCAGCGCCACGGTTCCGGTCAATGGCAGCAGGATCGGCTGAAAGCCGGCATCCGCAAGCCGGCGCCCCGTGCGCGACGCGCCTGGTTCGGGCCTCGTCACAAGGACGCGGAGCATGTCAGGTCCAGCCATCGAAGAATGTTTCGCCGGCCTTGGCCCGAACGGTCGCCGCGGCTTCCGCGCCAATGCGCGCCGCCTCCTGCGCCGGCCCTTGCAGCCTGACTTCATGCGACTGCGTGCCATCGGGCGAGATGATCAGCCCGGCAAAGGAAACCGTTCCGCCCGATATCGTCGCATGTCCGGCGATCGGCGTGCGGCAGGACCCGTCGAGCGCCGCCAGGAAGGCGCGCTCGCAGGCCAGCGCCTCGCCGGTCGGCCCGTCGTGGATCGCTGCCAGCATCTGTTCCACGTCGCGGTCTCCGATGCGGCTTTCGATGCAGATCGCGCCTTGCCCCGGCGCCGGCGGAAAGACCTCGAGCGGCATCAGGTCGGTGACGACGTCTTCGAGCCCGAGCCGCTTCAGCCCGGCATAGGCGAGGATGGTGCCGTCGGCGATGCCGTCGTCGAGCTTGCGCAGCCGCGTCTGCACATTGCCGCGAAACATCACCACTTCGACGTCCGGCCGCATCCGCCGGATCAGCGCCTGGCGCCGCAGCGACGACGAACCGATCCTGGCGCCTTGCGGCAGGCCGGCAATCGTTCGCGCCGCCTTGCCGATGAAGGCATCGCGCGCGTCCTCGCGCGGCAGGAACGCGGACAGTTCCAGCCCCTCGGGCAACAGCGTCGGCATGTCCTTCGACGAATGCACGGCGATGTCGATGCGGCGCGCCAGCAGCGCCTCCTCGATCTCCTTGGTGAACAGGCCCTTGCCGCCGGCTTCCGACAGCGGTCGGTCCTGGATGCGGTCGCCGCTGGTCGAGATGACGACCACCTCGAAAGCTTCCGCCGGCATGCCATGCGCCGCCATCAGTCGCGCCTGCGTTTCATGCGCCTGCGCCAGCGCCAGCGGGCTGCCGCGTGTTCCGATTTTCAAGGTTGTTTGCATGACGCGCCGTCCGTGATAACCCCCGGCAGGTTTTCGGGTTTTCTCCTATCGGGGAAAGGCCGACAGTACAATCTGTACGATTTTTGGACAGCGACGAATTGATCCGCGTTCTGGGCATCGAGACGAGTTGCGACGAGACCGCCGCCAGCGTGGTGACGCTGGACGGTCGCAGCACGCCGCAAATCCTGTCGAACATCGTGCTCAGCCAGATCGAGGAGCATGCTGCTTTCGGCGGCGTCGTGCCGGAGATCGCCGCGCGCGCCCATGTCGAGGCGCTCGACGGCATCATCGAGGCAGCGCTCGCCGATTCCGGCGTCGACCTCGCCGACATCGATGCGATTGCCGCCACCGCCGGTCCCGGTCTTGTCGGCGGGCTGATCGTCGGCCTGATGACGGCAAAAGCAATCGCCGCGGCAGCCAAAAAACCGCTGATCGCCATCAACCATCTCGAAGGCCACGCGCTGACGGCCAGATTGACCGATGGGCTCGACTTTCCCTACCTCTTGCTGCTGGTCTCCGGCGGCCATACCCAGATCGTCGCCGTACGCGGCGTCGGCGACTACCAGCGCTGGGCGACGACGATCGATGACGCGCTTGGCGAGGCCTTCGACAAGACGGCCAAGATGCTCGGCCTGCCCTATCCGGGCGGACCGAATGTCGAGAAGGCGGCGGCAAATGGCGATGCGGCCCGTTTTGCCTTTCCGCGCCCGATGAAGGGCTCGGTGCAGCCCGATTTTTCCTTCTCCGGCCTCAAGACCGCGGTCCGCCAGGCAGCCACCGCGATCGCCCCGCTGAGCGACCAGGATGTTGCCGATATCTGCGCCTCGTTCCAGGCGGCGGTGGCGGATGCGCTGGGCGACCGTGTTGCGCGGGCGCTGACCCGGTTCCGTCAGCAATTCCCGGACAAGGCCGAGCCTGCATTGGTTGTCGCCGGCGGCGTGGCCGCCAATCGGACCATCAAGGCGACATTGCAGGGCCTGTGCGAGCAGGCCGGGTTCAGCTTCGTCGCGCCGCCGCTCAACCTCTGCACCGACAATGCGGCGATGATCGCCTGGGCCGGCATCGAGCGCTTGCGCGCCGGCATATCAGGTGAAAACGCCGCCGATTTCGTGCCGCGCTCGCGCTGGCCGCTGGACAGCGTCTCGGCCCCGATGGTCGGCTCGGGCCGGCGTGGGGCCAAGGCATGACCGGCAGCGGGCACAAGGCGCCAAGCGGCTGGCGCGTCGCCGTGCTCGGCGGCGGCGCCTGGGGCACGGCGCTGGCGCTGGCCACGCTGCGCGCCGGTCATTTCGTCCGCCTCTACGCGCGCGACCCGGAGACCGTCGCGGCGGTCGACCGTGGCGAAAATCCGCGCTATCTGCCGGGCATCGCGCTCGATCCCGGCATCGTGGCGACGAGCGACATCGAGGCGGCGCTCGACGGTGCCGACTGCGTTCTGGCGGTAGCGCCGGCGCAATCGTTGCGGATTATGCTGACGGCCGCGTCCAGCCATATGCCGAAAGGCATCCCGCTGGTCCTCTGCGCCAAGGGCATCGAGCGCGACACCGGCGCGCTGCTATCGTCCATCACCGAGGAAATACTGCCGGCAAATCCGGTCGCCGCTTTGTCCGGCCCAAGCTTTGCCACCGACGTCGCCAGGGGCCTGCCGACGGCCGTCGTGGTCGCCGCCCGCGACGAGGCTCTGGCCACCGACCTTGCCGCCCGCTTTTCGGCGGAAAATCTGCGCTGTTATTCGAGCGACGATCTAATCGGCGTCGAGATCGGCGGCGCGCTGAAGAACGTCTTTGCCATTGCCGCGGGTGCCGTCACCGGCGCCGGGCTCGGTGCCAGCGCCCAGGCGGCGATGGTGACGCGCGGCTTCGTCGAATTGCGCCGCATCGGCGCCGCCTTTGGCGCCAAGCCGGAGACGCTGATGGGGCTTTCCGGCCTCGGCGACCTGCTGCTCACCTGCTCGTCCGCGCAGTCGCGCAATTTCGCCTATGGGCTGGCGCTGGGGCAAGGCAAGCCGCTTGCCGGCCTGCCTTTGGCCGAAGGCGTGCCGACGGCGGCAATCGCCGCCCGCATCGCCGGCGAGCGCCGGATCGACGCGCCGATCATCGCCGCCGTCGCCGCCATACTGGACGGCACCATAACCATAGACCAGGCTGTGTCGGCGTTGATGACAAGGCCACTCAAGACCGAAACCGACATGTAATCGCGAACGATTGCGGAGATGGAAAGATGCTGTTTGCGTTGATTTGCAAGGACAAGCCAGGAAGGCTGCAGGTGCGGCTCGATACGCGGCCCAAGCACCTTGCCTTCCTGGAAGGGCTGAACGGCGACAAGAAATTGGCCTTCGCCGGCCCGTTCCTCGACGCCGACGGCAAGCCGAACGGCACTCTCGCCGTTGTCGAGGCGCCCGATCTGGCTGCGGCAAGAGCCCTGTCGGCGTCCGATCCCTATACCAAGGCAGGGCTGTTCGAAAGCGTCGAAATCCGGCAGTGGAACTGGAGCTTCAACAAGCCGGCGGATATCTGATGCATGTCGCGCAAAAGTGTGCAGCGGTTTTGTGATAACGACATGCATACAACAAGAACCTAAAGCGCGTCGCATGAGGCCGGTCGAACGCGACGCGCTTTTAGTCGCGGCGGCACCCTGAGGAGGAGCAACACAATGAACTACTGGCTGTTCAAATCCGAACCTTCGGTCTTCTCCTTCGAGGACCTCAAGGCCAAGGGCAAGGCCGGCACGCAATGGGACGGCGTGCGCAATTATGCGGCGCGCAACAACATGAAGGCGATGCAGATCGGCGATCTCGGCTTCTTCTACCATTCCAATGACGGGCTGGACATCGTCGGCATCGCCGAAGTCTGCGCTCTGGCCCATCAGGACAGCACCACCGACGATCCCCGCTGGGAGTGCGTCGACATCCGCGCCTTCAAGGCCATGCCGAAGCCGGTGACGCTGGAGCAAGCCAAGGCCAATCCAAAGCTGGCCGACATGGCGCTGGTGCGGCTCGGGCGGCTGTCTGTGCAGCCGGTGACGCCGGCCGAATGGCAAGAGGTTTGCCGCATGGGCGGCCTGACGCCGGCGCCATGACGGCGCTGACGCCGGACAGCGCCAGGAAATTCATCCTCGACAACACGGCGCTGATGGCGCCGCCGCATGTGCCGGAGATCCGCCTGCACCTGGCCGACGAGGCACATGAACTATGGCGGCGGACCGAGGACGAGCTGACCGAAATCGGCCTGCCGCCGCCCTTCTGGGCTTTTGCCTGGGCCGGCGGCCAAGGCCTTGCCCGCTACATCCTCGACAATCCGGCGGCGGTGCGCGGCAAGCGCGTGCTGGACTTCGCCTCCGGCTCCGGCCTTGTCGCCATTGCCGCGGTGAAGGCCGGAGCTGCCGAGGTGATCGCCGCCGATATCGACCCATTCTGCGCGACCGCGATCCGCCTCAATGCCGAGGCAAATGGGACCGAGATAAAATTCCTCATCGGCGACTGCATCGGCAGCGATGCCGGCTGGGACGTGGTGCTGGCCGGCGACGTCTTCTACGACAAAAATTTCGCCGACAGGCTGATGCCATGGTTCGTCGCGCTGAAGGTGCGCGGCGGCGACATCCTCGTCGGCGATCCCGGCCGTTCCTATCTGCCGAGGGCGGGACTGGAACCGCTTGCCGTCTATGAAGTGGCGGTGACCCGGGCGCTGGAAGACGCCGAGGTCAAGCGCACCACCGTCTGGCGCCTTGCTTGACGGCATCGCCGAACAGGCGTTCCATCGCGCAATCGACCGGAGGGAACCATGGATTTTTCAGCAATCAATTGGCTGGCGGTAATCATCGCCGCCGTCGTGGCTTGGCTGTTCGGCGGGGCCTGGTACATGGGCTTGAGCAAGCCGTGGCTGAAGGCCGCCAAGCTTGATCCGGCGACGATGAGCAAATCGATGCTACCCTTCGTCGTCTCCTTCGTCGCGGAGATCGTCATGGCGCTGGTCATGTCGCTGATCATCGGCGCCGTGACCGGCGGCGAGCCGAGCCTGCTTGCCGGGGTGATCTTCGGCTTCGTTCTCTGGCTGGGGTTCGTCGCCACCACGCTTTCGGTCAACCATCGCTACGAAGGTTTCGGCTGGGATCTGACGCTCATCGATGTTGGTCACTGGCTCGGCGTGCTGCTTCTCATCGGCGCGGTGATCGGCTGGTTCGGCGCGGCGGCGGGCTGACCGTCAGCTCGGCGTCTTGGCGACTTCCTCGAGGAGCCAAGCGCGAAAGGCGACGATGCGCGCATCGTTCGCCGCGGTTTCGGGATAGACCAGGAAATAGGCGAATTCGGGCGCGACCTTGATGCCGAGTTCGAACGGCCGGATCAGCCTACCTTCCGAAAGGTCGTTTGCCACCATGGCGAAATCGGCGAGCGCGACCGCGTTGCCGTCGAGCGCGGCCTGGACGGCATCCGTCGAATTGCCGAACACGATGGTCCGGCTGTCGTCGAAATCGTCGACGCCCGCCGCCGCCATCCACATGCTCCAGTTCGGCCAGGTGACGCCCTGGCGCGACCACTCGATATGGGCCAGCGTATGATGGAACAGGTCGCGCGGCTCCTTGAGCGGCGGCCCTGACCGCAGCAAGGCCGGGCTGCAGACAGGGATGATGACGTTTTCGAACAGCCGGTGCGAGCGAAGCCCCAGATATTTGCCGGTGCCGAAACGGATGCCGAGATCGACGTCGTCGCGATCGAAGTCGCGCACCTCGTAACTGATGTCGAAACGCAGCTCGATTGCCGGATGCAGCTTGCGAAAATCGTCGACGCGCCTCATCAGCCACTTCGTCGCGAATTGCGCATCGAGGGTGACCTTCAGCAGCGCCGATCCGCGCGCCGTCTTCTGCGCCCGTGAGACGGCCCGGCCAAGCAGGTCGAGCGCATCGGTCGAAGCTTCGAACAGCACCGCGCCCGCCTCGGTCAGCCGGATCGTGCGGCTGGTGCGTGTGAACAGCACGATGCCGAGCTGATCCTCGATTTCCTTGATCTGATGGCTGACCGCTGCCGGCGTCAGGCCGAGCTCGTCGGCGGCGCGGGTGAAATTGAGGTGCCGCGCCGCTGCCTCCAGCGTCCGCAGCGCACGGGTTCCAGGCAGCAGGCGCGCCATTAATGCCAGACGAGGAGGGTTCGGTCGAGCATTCCAATCCTCAAACAAAACTTGAAGATGCAGAAAAAACTACTCGTTTCTCGTTTGAATTTCAATCCGCCATGCTCTGAGCATCGAAGAAACATCAAACCGGATTTGATGTCCGGAGAAGCGGATTGCACCATGTCTGACATCACCTTGCGCTCGGTAACCCTCCGCCCGGCCTGGCTGCGCGCCGTGCTTGACTGGTTTCGCCATGCAAAAATCGCCCTCAATCTCCCCTGCGAGAATGTCGAGGATCTCTCCGATCGCCAGCTGCGCGACATCGGCGGCGAACGCAAGGACATCGCACGCGCCATGGACCGCGAACTCGGCCGGCTCGGCCTTCTCGACATAGGGTGGCAAAGGAGTAGGGCAGTAGGGCAGTAGGGCAGTAGGGCAGTAGGGCAGTAGGGCAGTAGGGCAGTAGGGCAGTAGGAAAAGCTAAGCGGCGCGCCCGCGCCTGTCTTACCCTTACTGCCCTATTCCCCTATTCCCTTATTCCCCTACTCCCTTACCTTACCACCCTTACCACCGTCCGCTCCGACAGCAGCGGCAGCAGCCGTGCCATGGTGCGGGCCGTTACCGCGACGCAGCCTTGCGTCGGCGTTAAGCCGGGGCGCGCCAGGTGGAAGAAGATGGCGCTGCCGCGCCCGCGCCGGCGCGGCACAATGTTCCAGTCCAGCACCAGGCAGGCGTCATAGAGATCGTCGGTGCGCAGCATCCGCTCATGGCTGGCGCTATAGGGGATTTTGACCGGGCGGTTGTAGTTGCGGTCCCCAGGCACTTCGCACCAGCCGAGGTCGCGGCCGATCGGCGTCATCGCCAGCCGCGTCCGGCGGCCGCCGGCAAAACGGTCGCCGCGAAAATATCCCGACAATATCCGCATCGAGGCAAGCGGCGTGGCGCCGTCGCCCTCGCGCTTGCCGGCCGAGATGCCGCCATGCCCCAGCGCACATGGAAACACCAGTTTGCCGGCCTGCAGAAAGCCCTGGCTGGGTTGGCCGGGGCGCGCGCGCACGGTGAGCACGGTGAGCCCTTTCGGCAAAATTGCGCCGACTGCATTGCGATCGTGTTTTTTCTTGTATGATCGTGGCACGGAACAAATCACTGTGAACGGCTGTTGTGCCGGTCAGCTTCCGCATAATACAGGCAGCGGTCAACTGAAATCTCTTTTCAAAACAACGGATTGATCCATGACTTCACGCACCATTCTGATCGTCGACGACGATGACGACCTGCGCGGCACCCTTGTCGAGCAATTGTCGCTTTATGAGGAATTCGATGTCCTGCAGGAAGCGACCGCCGCCAAAGGCGTCGCCACGGCGCGTGGCGGGCTCATCGACCTGCTCATCATGGATGTCGGCCTGCCCGACATGGATGGCCGCGAGGCGGTAAAGATATTGCGCAAGGGCGGCTACAAGGCGCCGATCATCATGCTGACCGGCCATGATACCGATTCCGACACCATCCTTGGCCTCGAGGCCGGCGCCAACGACTATGTGACGAAGCCGTTCCGTTTTGCCGTGCTGCTGGCCCGCATCCGCGCGCAGTTGCGCCAGCACGAACAGAGCGAGGACGCCACTTTCTCGGTCGGCCCCTACACGTTCAAGCCCAGCCAGAAGCTTCTGATCGACCCGCGCGGCGCCAAGGTGCGGTTGACCGAAAAGGAAGCCTCGATCATCAAATATCTCTACCGTGCCGACCAGAAGGTGGTGACCCGCGACGTGCTGCTGGAGGAAGTCTGGGGCTACAATTCCGGCGTCACCACGCATACGCTCGAAACTCACGTCTACCGGCTGCGCCAGAAGATCGAGCGCGATCCTTCCAACGCGGAAATTCTCGTGACAGAAAGCGGCGGCTACAAGCTGGTTCCTTAAACATTTCATTATTCAAATAAGCGATCCGGGCGGGGCGCTTTTCGGGTACGGTCCTGAGGCTGGAGGTGGTTTTGGATCGGCCTCGTAGGGGAGGAGTCGGACTGACGGTTCGGGGACATAGCTAGATGGCGCTGGATGACGACATCCGCATCCTGTCCACCGTGAGGCTCTTCGAGGGCTTTACGCAGGAACAGCTGCGTCTGCTCGCCTTCGGCGCCGAAACCACCATGTTGAAAGCCGACCACAAGCTTTACCGCGAGGACGACGAGGCTGATTCAGCCTACATCGTGGTCAGCGGCCGCATCGTGCTCTACCGCGAGCACGACGGCGAGCGCATCCCGATCGGCACCGCCGGCCCCGGCACCATACTCAGCGAACTGGCGCTGATCGCCGACACCAACCGGCTGACCAGCGCCTCCGCCGAAATCGATTCGGAAGTGCTGCGGCTCAGCCGCAAGATGTTCCGCCGCATCCTCGAGGAATACCCGGAACTGGCGGTTCACCTGCACCAGCGCATCTTGGAGGATTTCCAGGCGATGATCCGCCGCATCGAGGAACTTGGGCCGCGTTTTGCCGGCTAATATAGCGCCTCTGGCCTAACCAGATCGATTTCGGAACTGCGAGGGCTCAGGGCCGGTGCGTTGCGGAAACAAGCTCGGCCTTGCGCCGTGCCGTCTCCAGTCCGAGCGCAATGAAGCGGCGCGCATGTTTGGCCAGCTCGATGTTGTCGGTCCACAGATTGCGCCAGATCGCGGTTTTCCGCGACAGGTTCTCGTCGACGATTTCCGAGGAGAAGGATTCGAAGCTGAGGTCGTCGCTGTAGCCGATGGCGGTCAGCGCATCGAATATCGCGGCAAAATCGATATTGCCGGTGCCGAGGAAACCGCGATGGCTCTCGCCGATATGGACATAGCCGATCTTCCCAACCGCATTGCGAATGGCCAAGCCGACATCGGCCTCCTCGATGTTCATGTGGAAGCTGTCGAGATGCAGGAAGATATTGTCGGAGCCGCTGTCCGCGATGAAGGCCATGCCTTGCGCGGCGGTGTTGAGCAGATTGCTTTCGAAGCGGTTGACGATTTCGAGGTTGAGGGTGACGCCGGCTGATTTTGCCGTATCCGCCACCTCGGCCAGCGTGCCGGCGCTGCGGTTCCACTGGTCACGCGTCGGCGCCTCGCTCTGCAAGCCGTGGCTGGTGCTGAGGATGCCGGCAACCTTCTGGCCGCCGAGATCGCGGGTCAGCGCGATCGTACGTTCCAGGATTTCGACGCCGTACGCGGCAATCGTTTTGTCGGCGCTCGAAATATCGCCGTCGGCCGGCAGTCCAATGCTGATCGCAACGCCGAGGCCGAGATCGGCGATCCGCTTGGCCAAGCCGTCAATGTCGACATTGGCGGGGTCGAGATAGGAGAATTCGATCAGGTCGAAGCCGGCTTCCCTGGTGTTGGCCAGCGTCCGCTCGAGGTCGCCCTGCGCCGAGCTCGCCGACCAGACGAATGAGTGGATTCCGATGCGCGACATGATCGTCTCCGGTTATTTCCAGCTGACCCAAGTCCAAAGCGGTTTTGGCAATCCGATGCTCGGACAAAAAGGTGGGGCCCGGCATGCCGGCCGCCCCACGCCGGGGGGGGGTAGCGCGCCGCGGGGCCCCCCATGTAATAAATTGTAATTTAAAAAAAAACAAGCCCCCCCCACA